>JAYWCO010000232.1:0-4158 GCA_043780475.1 Burkholderiales bacterium
GTCTCAAAAGCCGAAGCCACTTACGCTGACGAGAGCGGACAAAAAAGTGTCTCGCTCGATGTCTCCGATACCGGCGGTATGAGCGGGATGATGGGTCTGGCCAGCTGGATAAATGTGCAAGGCGAGAAAGAAGACCAATACAGTTCAGAACGAACCTTTAAAGTGGATGGCCGCATGGTGAACGAAAAAGTGTCCAAGCAAAGTGACGGCACCAACTCCTACTCGGTGGTGCTGGGTGAACGCTTTGTAGTCAACGTCAGCGGACGCGGTGTTGATATCGGCACGCTGAAAGCCGCGGTCGGCGCGCTGGATTTGAAAAAGCTTGAAGCAATGAAGGACGAAGGGGTTAAAAAATAATTAACAGGAAATGAAGCGACGCATAGCTGCTTGATTTTTTATTGATTGATGACTAAAAAGCCTGCTCAATGATTGAGCGGGCTTTTTTGTTTATGAAATGCCGGGTGTTAGCACCTACAATATTGTTTGCGCAATTTTTTATAAGGATGGCATCCATGTTGTGTAATCGCCTATTGAGTTTGAGCTTGACGATGCTGACGATAGTGGCATCCTTAGCGACACCCACATCCGTATTCGCGTGGGGCGCTGAGGGGCATCGCATTACCGGACTGGTTGCGACTGATCTGCTGACGCCGAAAGCGCGTCTGCGCATGAATCAATTGATGCCGGAGGCTGACCTGGCGGATATTGCGTTGTATATGGATATCAATCGTCGCGAGCTGACTGAACAGATTCCAGGTTCGGATAAATGGCATTACGACAACCAGCCCGTCTGCAAAATTAAATCCTATGCGGAATATTGCGCGGGTGGCAATTGTGCTTCGGCGCAGATTCCAGTTTATTTCAAGGTGCTGAGTAATATCGCGGCGACGCCAGCGGCGCGGGTGCAGGCATTGCGTTTTCTGGTGCATATGGTGGGCGATATTCATCAGCCTTTGCATGCAGCCGATGATGATGATCTGGGTGGCAATCTGAAATTTGTGTTGGTGCCCGGTAACGATATGCAACGCCGCCTGCACTCGGTTTGGGATAGCGATTTGGTCAAGCTGGCGCTGCGCGGCCAGAGTGAAGCGGACTATGCAAAATTGTTGCTGACCCGCTATCGTGAAAAGGAAATCCCGCAATGGCAGAGCGGCTATGGTGGTGATGGTAATGGTAATGGCGGTGGCGATGTAAGCGCGTGGATGAATGAATCTTACTTGCTGAGTAAAAATATTACCTATGCCAAGCTGCCGAATTTTGTATGCGGTAAAGATTGGCCTTCGTCCCTCACCGCGCCGGTGGCGCTGCCGCAAACCTATATGGATGCTGCGGGGGAAGTGGTTGCGCCGCAGCTTGCCAAGGCGGGCGCACGCATTGCGTGGCTGATTAATCAGGCGCTGGATACACCGTGGGTGCCCACGGCTACCGCCAGCACCGTGCCCAATCCTGTATCCATTCCTGTGCCGATTCCGGATGTCGGTTTAGGTTTACCGCCTGATAAATGAGGAGGGTTTCTCCACGTTTAAGCAAACGATAATAATTCTTATTATGAATCAGGCACATAAGCATTGAAATAGATTTTAGCTTGCCGCCTAAAAGGCGTATTCTGCGGTTTGGCTATGTTGCCTTTGCTCTTTGGGTAAATATCATGACTGATCAAATTATTAATGCTCGTCGTACCATCCTTAAACAAATTTCACTCGGCTTGGCCAGCATCCCGGTCATCGCGATAACCGGGAATGCTTATGCGGCTAAAAACGATGCGATGCGCACCGCGCTTAAATATGCAGACAAGCCGGTAACCGTCGCGGGCGTGGTTCAGCGTTGCGATAACTGCCTGCAATGGGTGCCAGGCAAAACCGCCAAGGACATGGGCGGCTGCAAGATCCTACCGGGTGATACCGAGGTCAGCCCGGCAGGTCATTGCACCGCTTGGGTGGCAGCACCGGCTAAAAAATAATTTAACTTCGCTAGTTTCAACGATAAAAAGCCAGCCACCGAAAGGTGTTGGCTCGCTGCTCTTTTCTTGGATGTCAAGTTGATTTAGGCAAATGAAGTGGTGCGGCCATTCAAGGGATAGACTGGGTCGTTATAGCCCGGTGTTGCAGGATGGCCCGTTGCTACCAGGGAATCAACCATCGCTTCATCGTCTGCACTTATTACTACCTCGAGCGCGCCAAAATAATCTTGCCACTGTGCGAGTGTGCGTGGCCCGGCAATTACCGCGCTCACGGCCTGATTCGCCAGCACCCATGCGGTCGCAAAGTGGCTGAGCGAAACCGGTGTGTCGCGTTCTGCGCAGTATTTTTTTAAGGTCTCAGCAATGCGCAAAGATGTTTCGTGAAATTCGGTTTGCAGGATGCGCTTATCACCGCGTCCGGCGCGGGTATCGGCGGCTGGTTTAGCGCCCGGCGCGTATTTGCCGGAGAGCACCCCGCGCGCGATCGGGCTATAAGGCACCACACCTAAACCATAATGCGCGCACGCGGGCAGCACCTCCACTTCGGGCTGACGATTGAGCAGGTTGTAGTATGGCTGGCAGACCACCGGCGCGGGCATGTTCAGCCCACGCGCGAGGTGAATCATGTCGGCGATACGCCATCCCCGAAAATTGGACACGCCCCAATAACGAATTTTACCGGCGCGCAATAGCGCTTCAATGGCCCGCAGCGGCTCCTCCAAATCCATACCGTTGTAATCGCGATGCAAATAATAAATATCAATATAGTCGGTCTGCAGGCGCTGCAAACTGGCGTCGCACTCCCGCATCATCCAAGTGCGCGAATAGTGGGATTCATTGGGGTGATCACTCATTTTATTGCCCAGCTTGGTGGCTAACACCCAAGCATGTCGAGCCGACTTTAATAATTCACCGACGATCATTTCAGATTTTCCGGTTGAATAAACATCGGCGGTGTCGATAAAATTCACCCCGTGTGCATATGCATGCGTCACGATGTTGGCGGATTCTGCATGATCGGTGGTGTCGCCAAACATCATGGTGCCAAGACATAATCTGGAAATTTTTAAAGCTGATTTACCGAGAGTGTGATATTGCATATGAGAAAATTTCCTGTGGGTTCGGCAGAGGTGGGACGGCTGAAGATCGGCACGGATGCTGGGGTGTGGGCTATGTGCAATTGCTTGCAACCATTACCATGTCAGATTACTACGCAGTATCACGGTCAGCAAGGTTTCAGCGTAGCATGGTCGTTCCGACAGAGTGATCGTCAAGCATCTCATGTTCCCGTAAATTTATCGTATCGTCACTCAAGCCAAAAATAGTTATGCGCCTTCATCGCTTCGCACTTTTCGCACTACTCTCCTTTTGCTCTCTTTGCTCCCTGCTTCCGAGCCTGATATGGGCAGCCCCGCTGGTGGCGGCAGACAATAACAGTCCTTATAAAAAAGTGCGCCCTAGCGCAGACGGTATTGGCAAAATTTATCAAGGCCGCGAAATCGCGCAGGTAATGGGTTGGCAAGGTGCGGCGTGGCTCGAGCGTGATGAACGTGAACGTGAGGAGCGCAGTGACTTGCTGTTGCCGGAACTCTGGCTCTCGCCCGGCATGGTGGTGGCTGATATTGGTGCTGGCACCGGCTACTATGCCCGGCGGATGGCATCCCTGGTAGGTGCAACAGGCCTGGTTTACGCCGTCGATGTGCAGCCTGAAATGGTGGCGATGCTGAGCGCGCTGACCAAGCGTCGCGGCCTTGGCCAGATCAAGCCGGTTCTGGGCGCAGTTGATGATGTGAAATTACCCGGCGGCGCTGTTGATCTGGCCATCATGGTGGATGTTTATCATGAACTGGAGTTTCCGCAGGAAGTGATGACCAGTATCGTGCGTGCGCTCAAACCCGGCGGGCGGCTGGTGTTTGTGGAATATCGCGCTGAAGATGAACGCGTGCCGATCAAGGCGCTGCATAAAATGAGCGAAGTACAAATCAAACGCGAGGTCGCAGCCTACCCGCTAACTTGGGAGCGCACCGCCAATAAACTGCCGTGGCAACATGTGGTGATATTCAGAAAAAATAAAGAGCAGGAAAAATAAACTGCTGGGAAAAAATCCCGGATTGCACACCCACCCGCAAGCTCGGTAAAATCGGTACTGCAATGCTGTTATGCCGCATAAAAAATCGTTAATTCATTCATCAGAGGCG
>JAYWCO010000233.1:0-5060 GCA_043780475.1 Burkholderiales bacterium
GGCACCGGGGTACTGGTGTTGCTGCGGGGTGCTGAGGATACGGCATCGCTGATCGAACGCTTTAAGCCAGTGGATCCCTTAAAGCCCGTCAATGAAAGCCATGCCGCTCGCCGACCTGCGAAATGGGACCCGCGCATGCATGGAATTGGCGCACAAATTTTACGCAAGCTTAATGTGCGTAAAATGCGCGTCCTGTCATGGCCAAAGAAAATTCCTTCAATGGCCGGTTTTGAGCTGGAAGTGGTGGACTATGTGCCGCCATCAACGCAACGCAAATTACATAGCGTCGGATCATGAACACTATCAAACCCAATCAGGACGGATCAGCGCTCAAAATCGGCATGGTGCAAAGCCGGTTTAACGAGCCCGTGGTCATAAAAATGAATCAGGCCTGCATAGATGCACTGCTGGCGCGCGGCGTTAAACCGGCTCACATCACCCACCTCACAGTGCCCGGCGCTTTGGAAATCCCGATTGCATTGCAGACGATGGCGTTAACGCATCAATTTAGCGCTTTGATTGCCTTAGGTGCTGTGATTCGTGGCGATACCTATCATTTTGAGGTGGTTGCCAATGATGCCTGTCGCGGGGTAATGGATGTGATGCTGGAAACCGGCGTGCCGATCGCCAATGGTATTTTGACGGTCAACTCCGATGAGCAAGCGATGGCGCGAGCGGTGGAAAAGGGTGTTGACTGCGCCCACGCGGCCATTGAAATGGCGCATGCAATAACCTTGCTTCGCCAACTGAAAGAATCCTGATGAAAAACGCTCGTCGCCGCTCGCGCGAATTTGCGCTACAGGCTTTATACCAGTGGCAAATTACCGCGACCAGCGCGGCAGAATTGCATAATCAATATGCGGCCGCCGATGGCTACGCGAAGGCTGATGCTGATTTGTTCGTGGCCCTCGTCAAGGGCGCCATCGGCGCAGCTGACTCCTTGATCGAGCAACTGACGCCACATCTGGATCGCAAGTGGGCCGAGGTCAGCCCGGTTGAACGCGCCATTATGTTGCTGGCGGGGTATGAGATGACCGCCATGCCCGCCACCCCATATCGCGTGATCATCAATGAAGCCATTGAGCTGGCCAAATCTTTCGGCGGAACCGATGGCCATAAGTATGTGAATGGCGTGCTCGATAAATTGGCGGCGACGGTGCGTGCGGACGAAATTGCTTATCAGCGGGCGACACAAACACAAATGCAGGCACAGATACAGGCGCAGGCGGAGTCAGCCAACCCTATACTGCCAAACTCTAGCACTGGCAAGGCCTCCAAGGCGCCTATCGTAACCGTTAAGACGCGACGCGCAACCACGCCTTTGGCTAAATCTTGAGTGCTGAATGCTTAAATACCGGAGTGCTTAGTTGTTTAAGGGCCTGCCGCATCACGGTAACGCCATGCTCATGCAACCATGACGCCTGAATTCGCGCTTATTAACCGTTACTTCAATCGCCCCATCACCGATGCCAGCGTGGCGTTGGGGATCGGCGATGATTGTGCTTTGCTGCGATCAAAGCCTGACTATGAGCTGGTGATTTCAACCGATACGCTCGGCTCGGGTACGCATTTTTTCCCCGACGCCGATCCGGAAAAATTAGGCCGCAAAGCATTGGTGGTTAATTTATCCGATCTCGCGGCAATGGGTGCAACGCCACGCTTTGTGATGCTGGCACTCTCGCTGCCGAATGTTGATGAGCCATGGCTGGCAGCGTTTTCGCGCGGTTTTTTTAAGCTGGCGGATCAATACCAGATGTCGTTAATCGGCGGCAACACCACGTGCGGACCGCTTTCAATGACCATCACTATTTTTGGCGAGATCGAGGCTGGGCGGGCGTTGCGGCGCGATACTGCCAAGGCGGGCGATGATATTTGGGTATCAGGCTCGCTCGGTGCTGCGTCATTGGCGCTGATGCATTTGCAAAAAAAAGTAGCGCTGCCGCCGAATGTATTTCGCACTGTTGAAGCGCGTCGCGTAGAGCCGACAGCTCGAGTGGAACTAGGTCGTGCGTTGCTGGGTGTTGCCCATGCCGCGATTGATATTTCAGACGGATTGCTGGCGGATTTAGGGCATATAGCTGCGCGCTCGCAGTTGGCTGCAACCGTTCAGCGTGATGCGGTACCGATAGCGGCAGGGCTCTTAAACCTGCGTGCCGATCAGCGTGATGCTTGCGCCCTGGCAGGCGGTGACGATTACGAGCTGTGCTTTACCGCACCTGAATCAGTGCGCGCTCAGGTCATGGCAGCAGGCGAGCAGTCTGGGGTAGCCGTTACGCGTATTGGCAAAATGGTTTTAGCCAGCAATGAAGCCCAGGGTCAGGCGATGTTTCAAATCCCATTTCAAGTTCAGGTGCATGATGAAGGCGGTCAGGATGTCACCCCGGCGATTCATGGGTTCGACCATTTCGCTTAATGCGTAGCGTTCATTTAGCGCGAAGCAGACGTTTAACAAGAAGCTTTATTTCGATAGCCACACATGCGCCCCACTCGTGAGTTTCTGCTTAGGCATCCTGCACATTTCCTGGCCTTGGGCTTTGGCGTGGGCTTAGCCGCTAAAGCGCCCGGCACATGGGGCACGTTGGTGGCGTTACCGTTTTTCTTTTTAGCGCATTCTATAGGCGGACAAATCGCGGTGCTGGTAAGCGCGGCGATTTTTTTTGTAGCCGGTATTTGGGCGGCAGAGGTGACCGGTCGTGCGCTAGGGGTCTCCGATCATGGCGGCATTGTGGTGGATGAAATCGCGGCGTTCCTGCTGGTGCTGGCATTCGTGCCCGCGCCCGTGAGCATCGTTGGGATTGCCGTCGCGTTTTTATTGTTTCGGCTATTTGATATCGTTAAGCCGTGGCCCATTAATGTTGCTGATCGCCGTATTAAAGGCGGATTCGGCGTCATGTTTGATGATGTGCTGGCTGCAATTTACGCCATTATGGGCCTGTGGTTTCTGCGCAATATTATTGAAGGGGTGAAGCTATGAATATGAATGCCGATGCGATACCGATTATGCAAGCATGGCCCTATCCGACACTCTTTGCCCATCGCGGCGGCGGCATGCTGGCACCAGAAAATACCCTGGCCGCCATGAAATGTGGCTACGCCCATGGCTATGGGGCGGTCGAGTTTGATGTAAAGCTGACCGCTGACAATATCGCAATTTTATTGCATGACGATACAGTTGACCGCACCACCGACGGTGGCGGCCTGGCTGCGCAATTCAATATGGCCGAACTGGAAAAACTGGATGCTGGCGCATGGCATAGTCCGGCTTATGCAGGTGAGCCTATTCCCCGTTTTTCAGCGGTTGCCCGTTATCTGCATGGCCTGGGTTTAATGGCCAATGTTGAAATCAAACCATGCCACGGACGAGAGGCGGAAACGGGCAAATTGGTGGCGGAGCTTTGCCATGAATTATGGCGTGACCGCCTCGTCAAACCGCTTATCACCTCATTCAGTATTGATGCGCTTAAGGCGGCTCGCCGTGTTTCGCCACATGCCATACAAGCACCGATGGGGCTGCTGGTGGATATGCCCGATGAGTCGCAGCTTGATTTGCTGCAATCGCTGGAGTGCGTATCGCTGCACTGCCACCACGCCCGGCTGACGGCTGGTCATGTGCGTTTTTTCCATCATCATGGGTTTCATGTGCTGACCTACACAGTCAACGATGTTGATCGGTTAGCGGCATTGCTGGCGATCGGCGTTGATGGTGTGTATACCGATAATCTTGAAGTGATGGCCAAACGTTTTGCGCCACAACTACACGATGGTGGCCGCACCATGCAAGATGAGCAAGTGCTCAATATGGATTGGCTCGGCGTGCCGCCGCCGATGCCTTGAGCTTTTCTTCTTCGGGTGGTTGTGAAGACCTTCATACTTCAAAAGTTAGCGCGCTCTTTTACGGTAATCGTTGAGATAGCCTTGTTAAATAGCTGATTTCGTGATAAAAACTTTAAGAAGGTAGATTGTTTTGGGCATACGTAGGGCATCCGCAGCTTATCTTTAACGCTGCAAGCCCGATTAATTTTTAAATATCATCAGCTTAAGTGGGTTTCCATTCTAATCAAGCAAGGTGCAAACCATGCCGCGCATTACGATATTCAACCAAAAAGGTGGGGTTGGTAAAACCACCACCGCACTTAATCTGGCTGCGGCGTTGGCTCGCGCGGGCGAGGCGCCACTGACGATAGATCTGGATCCGCAAGGTCATCTCACCATGCTCAGCGGGGTCGGGGCGGTGACCAGTGATACCAGCATTTATGCTTTCTATCGGGACAGCAAGCCATTGACCGAATTAGTGCTGCAAACAGAGCGCCATTCCAGCCTCATCCCGGCTCATTTGGAGCTGGCCAAAGTCGATACCCAATTCGGCAAAGGCCCGAATATCCTGAATCGTTTAAAGCTTGCGCTGATTCGCGAAAACCTGAACGGCGTACGTCCCGTCATCATGGATTGCAGCCCGCTGCTGGGGGTGCTGTCGCTGTCGGCTATTTTTGCGGCGGATAAGGTGTTGGTGCCAGTGTCGGCAGATTATCTGGCCGTCAAAGGCGCACTTCAGGTCGAAAAAACGCTTAATGCACTTGGGCCGGTTCTCAAGAAACGGATTGAACGCCGTTACGTCATCACGCGCTTTGATGGGCGGCGCAAAATGTCCTGGGATATTTACAACACCTTTCGCGAACGCTTTGGCCATGAATTATGCGAAACCCGCATCGCCGAAAGTGTGTCGCTGGCCGAAAGCCCGTATGCCGAGACGGATGTGTTTGAACATGCACCCGGCAGCCGAGGTGCGCAGGATTATCAGACGCTTTATGAAGAACTGCGTTCCAGTGATTTTTTGGCGATGGCTGCTTGAGTTAAATTTTCAAGTCGCTGAGTTATCAAGCGGTGAGTGTCGCAGCAGATCCTGTCAATCACCCTTGCCGATAATCAGCGAAATAGCACCTTCCAGATCAGTGCCATCCCCCCTCGGCAAATCATCCAGCACTTTGCATTCCAGTACCGTGGCATGGTGATACATCTGCCGTAGCTTAACTTCTGCCAATGCCTGAGTCTCGGCCTGAATG
>JAYWCO010000234.1:0-3958 GCA_043780475.1 Burkholderiales bacterium
TTATTGGCACAACCCTTGCTGATGTGAGCTATGAACCATGTTTTGGTTTACCCCAAAAAATCCCGCGCACTCCACCTCATTAAATAAAGCACCTATGCAATTACGGATGCAGCTACGTTATCCCCGTTCATTTCTAGTTTTACTGCTGACCGGTTTTTTTATCGTGGCAGTGCCGCTGATTGCGGGCCTGGTGAGCAATGCGTTTTCGATTGAGCGGCTGTCGGCGCAGAGCCAGCAGGCGGTTTATAACGCTACTCTCGCGACGCAAAATTCACGTCAGCTTTCCACGCTGATTCTATCGATGGAACGATCAGCACGGTTTTACGCCGTGGCCGGTGATCGTGAGATGGTAGAAAGCTATAAAAAGTCGCGCACCACATTTCAAACCCTGTTGACTGAATTTATGGGGCTGCCGCTGGCAGCTGATATGCGCGCGCGCGCTGAAGCGATTCAAGCGACCGAAAATTCGGTGTTCGTTTCACTTAGCACTAAAAGTCCCTCACCACAACTGGCCAAGCAACTGGAGCGTGACTTTGCCGAGCTATCAACACGGATGGAGTCGCTCACCAGCTCATCGAACCAGGTAGTGGAACACGAAGTAGGTGCCTTGCGCGCCGCTGCGGCAAAATCGAAAAGCCAGGTGATGTGGCAACTGCTGGCGATCATCCCTTCGGCGTTGTTGATGATTGCGGGGTTCACCTATTTACTGGCGCGGCCGGTGCGCGAACTGGATGAGGCGATTAACCGTCTCGGCGAGGGAAAGTTGGCGCGGCGTATCAAAGTTTCAGGCCCGCGCGATATTGAAAAGTTGGGCAAACAACTAGACTGGCTGCGGCAACGCCTGATTACCCTTGAGGATCAAAAAACCCGCTTTTTCCAGCATGTATCGCATGAGCTGAAAACACCACTGACCGCACTTCGCGAAGGTTCGGAATTATTAACCGACGGCGTGGTGGGTGAGCTCACGGTTGAGCAGCGGGAGGTCGCCGAAATCCTGCGACAAAATTCATTAACCCTAGAAAAACTCATCCAGGATTTGCTGACCTATTCGCAATCACAATCCGCGGATCGCCTGAATCAAAAAACCGCGCTGGAATTACAGCCGCTGCAGTTGAAGGATTTAATTGATGAGGTGGTCACCACCCAAAAAATGGCGATCTTGGCAAAGGCCATTATCGTCAAGCGCGAGTGCGATAAAACCACGGTACAAGGTGATCCTGCCAAGCTGCGCGTGGTGATCGATAACCTGCTGTCCAATGCAATTAAATATTCACCCACTGGCGGCACAGTTGTCATCCGCTTGGGCAAGCATAAAGACAATGCGGTAATCGAGGTGCTGGACAACGGGCCTGGTATTGCAGCCGAGGATCGAGAGAAAGTTTTTGATCCGTTCTATCGCAGTAAAACCGCTGTCCACAGCGGGGCTAAAGGCACGGGCCTGGGATTGGCAATTGTGCGTGATTATGTAGAAATGCATCGCGGCACGGTATCCGCGATTGCAGCCGTTGGCGCTCGATTCCGGGTCATTTTACCCAAGCAATCTCAACCCAAAGCGGCAAATTAGCTCGAATCAGCATCCATCAACGAGACTGAGTAAAACTCAACCAGGGCGCACTGACCTATGATCCGCAAATCAACTTCGCTGTTTTTTTCTGCTACGGCACTACTGCTATCCGCCGGCTGCGCCATCCAGCCTGTGACCGCACCGCCGCCCCAAGCGGAAGCGCGCGTCATCATCGAGCCTGCCCCTAAATTAGTCAGCGAGCAGCTACTCAATTATTTGCTGGAAGCGCGTGCCCTGTCTGCCAGCGATCTCATGGCTGAGAAAGAACGCGTACGCGCTGATTTTTTGCACAGCAAAACAGAATTTAACCGGATGAAATTAGCCATCTTGATTGCCATCCCGCCTGCTGCGGCGCAATCTAGCGCAACCAGTAGCGCCGAGGATGCCGAGCTGAATACCCTCCTCGATCCCCTTACTTATGGGCTGGCCACTTCCGGCAATGCGGCAGCCCCGGACCTGCGAGCGCTGGCGGTGCTGATGCAGGGCTTGGTACAGGATCGTAAAAAATTGCGTGATCAGCTCAGAGAATCGCTTAACCGAACCCAGACGACTCGCCGCGACGAGGCGAGCTCACTGTCCGAGGCACGAATCTTGCGAGCTAAAGTAAATGAGTTGGAGAATAAATTGGATGCCTTGAAATCTATCGAACGCAGCGTCAGTGTCAAAAGCGACGCTCGTAATGGCACCACTCCACCGCCGCGAACCGATGGAGCCCCCAAATGAGCCTGCATGCACTGCTAGATCACACCAATCACGCCAATACTGCCCCGCTATTACGAACCATGCGCATTCATAAAGGTAATTTACTGCTGGTGGACGATGATCCTGATTTATTGAAATTGTTGTCGATCCGCCTCAAGGCCAGCGGCTACACCGTCTCAATGGCCGCCAACGGCAATCAGGCGCTCTCCATGGTCGCGGCAGAACGGCCTGATTTGGTGGTCACCGATCTACGCATGGCGGGCCTGGATGGCATGGCGTTATTTCATGAGATTGACCGTCGACACACCGGTCTGCCGGTCATTATTTTGACCGCGCACGGCACCATTCCGGATGCGGTGGCCGCCACCCGCCAAGGCGTATTTGGCTACATCACCAAGCCGTATGACGGCAATGAGTTGATCGCGCAAATCGAGCGTGCTTTGTCATTGCACGGCACCGCTTCAGCGTCCCGTAAAGCCAGCCTTGAAAGCGATTCATGGCGAGCTGAAATCATCACCCAAAGCCCGGTCATGGAAGATCTGCTGCTGCGTGCTGAGCGGGTCGCCCAAGGCGATGCTAGCGTCCTGATTCAAGGCGAAAGCGGCACCGGCAAAGAGCTGTTGTCACGTGCGCTGCATCGGGCCAGCCGTCGCGCCGATAAGCCATTCGTAGCCATTAACTGCGGTGCGATTCCGGAAGCATTGCTTGAGTCTGAATTATTCGGCCACAAAAAGGGCGCGTTTACAGGCGCCACGGCCGATCACGGCGGTTTGTTTATGGAAGCCGATACCGGCACACTATTTCTCGATGAAATTGGCGATATGCCGCTGCCGCTGCAGGTGAAATTACTGCGCGTGCTGGAGGCCCGCGAGGTACGCCCGGTGGGATCAACCAAGACCGTACCCGTTGATGTGCGCATCATCTCGGCGAGCCATCATGATTTAGTGCAAGCCAAAGCAGACGGTAATTTTCGTGAGGATTTGTACTATCGCCTGAATGTCGTCACCTTAAAAATGCCGACCTTGCGCGAACGCCGTGAAGACATCCCGTTGCTGCTGAATCACTTCCTTAAAAAGCTGGCAGCCCGCTATGAAAAAAAACTCAACGCGTTCTCGCCGGATGCGCTTGAAATTATGGTCGCCGCACCATGGCCCGGCAATGTGCGTCAGCTTTATAACGTCGCCGAGCAGGCGGTGGCCCTTTCAAACAGCGATATTGTGCCGCCCAAAGTTGTCGAGCAGGCCATGCAGATGGGCATGCAAATGGTCGATTCGTTTGAAGAGTCGCGCCGTCGTTTCGAATACGATTATCTCTCTCGCCTGCTAAAGCTCACCCGAGGCAGTGTCACCCAAGCCGCCAAAATCGCCAAGCGTAATCGCACTGAATTTTATAAATTGCTGCAACGTCATGGATTGGAAGCGGCACACTTTAAGCCGGCCTCGGAATGACTGCGGTAACTACGCTTTTAAACACGGCAATCGATGTCGCTTTCACGGCGTTGCCTGTCGCCAAACAGAGACAGTGTAAGCGTATTGGAATCAATCACTTAGAGATTTACAGCCACGAAGTCGCCAATTGACGACATATTACGCTGACATAATTTGTCATTGCAGCCGCCATTATTAAAAATAAGTCTTTGCGTATTAGTTACTTAGGCTTATTGGCACAAGGGTTGCATATATATTTACGAAT
>JAYWCO010000235.1:0-16281 GCA_043780475.1 Burkholderiales bacterium
ATGCTTTGCGTTCATGCATGTTTTCTACCACATGCATTTTCGTCAGACCGTGGTGGCCCACTTCCTTTTCCATCAGCAAGCGTGGGATCACACCGATCACTTCGCCACCCGCCGCAAGACATGCATCCGCCGACACGCCCATCAAGCCCACGCTGCCGCCGCCATAGACTAGACGGATCCCGCACTCGGCAAAGGTGCGGCCCAACAACACGGCCGCTTCACGATAAGCGAGATTTCCACCGGGACTGGAGCCGCAGTAAAGGCAAATGGCGTTGAGTTTATTCACGGCTCAAGAATTTAGTATGAATGGATTACAGACTGTTCGACTGCAGGTTGTTCTATTCAGCCGCCGGGGTTTTGATGGCCGCATCACTGGCATTAACAACATCGCCTACGTCACCGGTCGTGTCTGGCGCATCATTAGCATCACCATCCGGCTCACCGGCGGTTTTCTTGCGCTGCTTTTCTTCTTTTTTAGCTTTTTTAGCGAGTTCCCGCTGGCGTTTCGCGAAGTCGTAATTAGGTTTAGCCATTAGTGATCCTTTAAGGTCAGTCGATTCAGGTGAGTCAATTCAAATTGCATTTTACGCGATGAACATCGCAACCGTCGCGTCATGTTGATATTTAACGTCATATCGCACTACCTAGAATGCAAAAAGATATGCAGTAATCAGCCCAACAGCCAATATCCACGAGGTGTTTGAGGCATATTGCCGGTGATGACACGGCGCAAACTAAACGCCAAGCGTCAATTTCCCACCGCGCTCATTGGCGCGTTCAAACCCAGGCCGCGCCTGCAAGCGAGCGAGATACTTCATGAGACAGGGCCGGCTTGTGTCCAGGCCACCGCGAGCGGTCGCCGCGATGATCGGAAAACTCATTTGAATATCCGCCGCTGAAAATTCCTCACCGGCAAAGTAAGGCTGCTTTGCCAACACGCCTTCCATGTAATCGAGCTGTGTGGAAATCTGCGCATCAACCCGCGCCATCAACGCGGCCGGTGCTCCGGTGTCGGTCGGCATACGCGACAAATAAAGCTTCAATATCAACTGCGTCATCGCACTGGCCTCTGCAAAGTGTAGCCAATAAAGATACTGCGCATGAGCAGCGCTACCGGTGGCAGGAACTAACGCACCCTTGCCGTATTTACCTGCCAAAAACTCCACAATGGCACCCGATTCCGCCAGCACCAGTTCGCCATCTTTAATCACCGGCGATTTACCCAGCGGATGGATTTTATACAGCGATCGCGGCGCCAGCATGGTCACCGGATCGCGCTGATAGGCGATCACCTCATACGGCAACGTGAGCTCCTCCAGCAACCACAAAATACGATGCGAGCGGGAATTATTAAGGTGGTGGACTTCGATCATATGGCGCTTTCGAGGGCTTTCGGCGGTTTTAAAAATGTGGCATAAGCAGTAACCAGATTCTAGGCTGATTCTAAACCTCACCCCATTCAGACAACGCCTGAATTTTATAAGCATCGTTCAGATGTTGCTCAGTATTGGCATAAGAGCTGCGATAATGGAGCATGTTTATCGACTCCCACTGCCATCTGGATTTCCCCGAATTGCTCGCCGATCAGGACGCGATTCTTAAGCTCATGTGTGCGAATCATGTTACCCACGCGCTGACCATTTCCACCACCCTTAAATCCTTTCCTGCCGTACGTGCGGTGGCCGAGGCGCATGCCAATATGTGGTGCTCAGCCGGGGTGCATCCCGACGAGCAGGTAGATGATCACGAGCCCACGGTTGAAGAGCTGCTCGCGATGGCCGCGCACCCCAAAGTCGTCGCCATTGGCGAAACCGGCCTCGATTATTTTCGCTTGCAAGAGCCACTCGATTGGCAACGCGAACGCTTTCGCATTCATATTCGCGCCGCCAAAGCGTGTCAAAAACCGCTGGTCATTCACACCCGTAATTCACATGAAGACACGTTGCGCCTAATGCGTGAGGAGGGCGCTACTGAAGCGGGTGGTGTAATGCATTGCTTCACCGAAACCCAGGCCGTGGCCGAGGCCGCTATGGACATGAATTTTTATATTTCATTCTCCGGCATCGTCACTTTCAAAAGCGCCAAAGACCTGAAAGAAGTCGCCAAACACATTCCCCTAAACCGCATGCTGATCGAAACCGATTCCCCCTATTTAGCCCCCATGCCCTATCGCGGAAAAATGAATCAGCCCGGCTATGTAAAGCATGTAGCCGAACATATTGCTGAGCTGCGCGGGATATCGGTTGAGGAGGTGGCGGCAGCGACTACTGAGAATTTTTTTAGACTGTTTAGGGATGCAAAGGTGGATGCAAAATCCTGAGTATTGACCTCCTTACATGAGCCACGCACGGGATGTCGCTACACGCGCAATATGAGCTCAAATTTTAAGGATCGTCTCGCCGTGAATGTTGGTGCAGTCGCGGACGTGTTATTTTTGGTCGCCGTTGGTGAAGTAATGTTGTCATCTTCGTGGTCCTATACGGCTCAGCTCAAAACAGTAAATCGCCATCTGGTTTGATGAAGAGTCCGTCGCGCACTACTCAATATATTCAGTCCTTATTTGTCTCACAGGTTGCACCAGTGCGAAATGGATGGCGCATCGTAGATTAAGCTGCTGAATATGGTTTGCCTACTATCATTAACAGCATCACATCGGCGCGAAGTTTAAATAACTAAAGCTAATGCGGGCGCTTGTTTTGCCCCCGCCTTCCAAAATTCAGCGACTTCCCCGCGAGTAGTGTTTCCACCAAAAAACACAATAGCGCGAGCACAAACAAGAATACGCCGCCCAGGAATGTCCAGGGCACGATTGCGCTGCTGCTTAGAGCGACGGTTTCGACGAGGAACAGGCCCATCACGGTTGCGCCGATGGATACGGCAGATAGGGTGAGCAGAATCATCGAGGTATTGACGATGCGTCCGCGCTGGCGAAGGCGTTTGAGTTCGCTATGAATGTCATCGAGGTGTTTTACCTTATCGGCCTCGAGCTTTTCTTCAAGCGTGCGGGCGCGGTCGATGATGCGCGCCAGGCGCGTGGCGAGTGCGCCGAGCAGCGCAGCCACCGCTGTGAGCATAAAGACGGGTGCAACCGCGAGCTGGATGCTGTGTGAAATCGCGCCGAGTGCTGACATATGTGTGGGTAACCTTATGGCTCATGTTTTATAAAACGGGGAACAAAAGAAAATAAAAAAGTGAAACTCGTTTATCTACGGGCAGTTTGGAGCAAAAAATTCTGAAGAAACCCGTCAAATGGCGTTCTATGTTTTCTAAATCAATCAACATTCTAAAGCACCAGCTTCGCAACCCACGGCAATACAATCGCGCCAAACAGCGCATGCAGCCCCATGCCGAGGCTGGCGTAAGCGCCGGCGCGGGGATGAACTGAGTAGGCTCGGGCGGTGCCGATGCCGTGTGCGGCAACGCCAATCGCGAAGCCGCGTGCGGCCCAGTCACGTACGCCGAGTAAATTAAGTAACGGCGTGACAATCAGCGCGCCGATGATGCCAGTGCAGACTGTGAACACCGCCGCCAAGGTAGGCGAGCCGCCAATTCGTTCGGCAATCGCCATGGCAATCGGCGCTGTGACGGACTTCGGTAATAACGAGGCCACGATTAACGGCGGTGCGTCCAGCAAGCGCGCGATGCCGATGGCGACGAGCACCGAGGTGGCCGCGCCGGCCAACATCGCGACGAGTAATGGCATCGCGCGGGCACGCAGCTCATGCCACAAACGCGCCAGCGGAATTGCCAACGCCACGGTGGCCGTGCCGAGCAGAAAATGCACAAATTGCGCGCCCTGGAAATAGGTTTTGTAATCGGTATGCGTCAAGGTCAGTACCGCAATAATGATCGTCACCGCGATCAATACAGGGTTCGCCAGCGGATGCCGATTGGTGCGCTGATACACCATATCAGCCAGCACATAGGCGAGCAGCGTGAGGGTGAGGCCGAACAACGGCGTCGCCGAAAGATAAACCCAAATCTCGGCGAGGTTGTTGATACCCGTCGTAATCCCCACGGGCAATAGTTGAGCGGGGGGCATGATGCTGGTGTTCATGACGATGCGTTGGTGGGTTGATCAGCGGGTTGATCAGCGTTATCAGGATGGCCAGGATTTTTGGTGAGCCATTTCAGCAGCAAAGCGGTGACTGCGATTGCGCCTGCCGTGCTGAATAAAATCGCCAGCAGCCATGCCGCACCTGCGCTTTTGAGGGTGGTGACATAGAGCATTACGCCGACTGCGGCCGGAATGAAAAAAATCGCCAGATGCGCGAGCAGCCCATCGGCGGCGATGGCAATCGATGCGGCTACCTTTTTACGCGCCACCAAAAATGCCAGCAGTGAAATCATGCCAATAACCGGCCCCGGTATCACCCCATGAATGAACCGGGTCAGCACTTCGCCGAGGGATTGAAAGATGAGCAAAATAGCAAGTCCGCGAATCATGCCAACATCATGCAAGGGCCGCTAAAAAAACGCAATCATGCGCGTCAATCTAGCACGCCGGCACAGTGGAAACTGTTCATCCTTCCAACTCTGCAAACTGCGCCGGCCCGCTCCTCTCTTTTCAAAATGGGTTGGGAGGGATTTTCAGCCGCGGCATGCGGATGTCAACTACTACAACTCATCACCTTCATTCAATCCCGCACCCTCTGCAAGGCCAAGGCGTTTGCGTTGCTGCTGAATACACCATGAACGCCACAACAGCCATGCACCCCAGCCGATTGCGAGCAGCATCACCAGCGCACCCAGTTTATGCACAAACCAGCCTAGACCCTGCGAATGTTTTAGCAGGCCCATTTTGTCCAGCAGATAAATCCAGTCATGGCCGCCATCCTCACCGGTGTGGCCGCCGAGCAGGATTAACTGCGGATGCAATGAATCATAAATATAAGGCGCCAAATCCAGCAGCGAAGCACCGAACAACCATAGGCCGATCGCAGCGCCGAACGGATCACGGTTGGTGATGAGCAACGCACCGCAAAGGATAGCCGGCATGATGAGCTGGCCGAGGGACCCGCCGGCGATCATCATAAATTCACCGAGCAGACGAAAAATAACATGGCCCGCCTCGTGAAATATCAGCAACGGCCCGTGCAGAAACGAGCCGCCCCCGACCATGCCGCCGGTGCGAAAATCTAGCGCGATCAAACGCAGGCCCCAGAAGGTGAAGACCACTAACATGACGACACGCGCCCAGAAGGTCACCGCATCTACTTGGGACGGCACATGCGTGACCAACGCTGTGAATCGCACGCGCCAGCTATCACTGTCGTCCCTCTCGTCTCCCTCGTCCCTATCGTTCATATTGCCTTTACCGTCCCAATGGTCCGCCGACTGCGCTGCAATAGGCAAGGCCAAACGCATGCCAAATTTGGCCAGCACCAATCCGCATGCGGGGCACGCAGCAGGCAACGCTTGATCCTGCGGCAGAGGCGCGTGACCGCATTTTGGGCATTGCGTGTATTGCTGCTGACCTGGCTTTATGGGTTCTGACATGATGTGCCTATGCTAACCAATATTCAGCGATGCCGGTATTTGTATTAAAACGGTTTCAATCACCGCAATGGCGACGGTGCCTTCCCCTGCGATGCCTTCTGTCCGGTAAACTGCCCACAACAAAAAATACAAGGAGGTAGTTCATGTCTGGAATTTTTCGTAGCTTGATAGGCGTCGGTATTCTGGTTTTGATCGGCTTTTTGCTTTCGTATAACCGCAAAGCAATTAGCTGGCGCACGGTGTTGGCGGCGCTTGCGGTACAGGGCGCAATTGGTGCGTTTGTGTTGTTTGTGCCGGTGGGTAAAGATATTTTGGGCGCCATCGCCACTGGCGTTACGCATGTGCTGGAATACGGCAGCAAGGGCACGGAATTTTTATTTGGCGGCTTGGTCTCGCCAAAAATGTTTGAGGTGTTTGGCGGCGGCGGGTTTGTGTTTGCGTTCCGGGTGTTGCCGTCGATTATTTTTGTCACCGCGTTGATCGCCGTGCTGTATTACCTTGGCATCATGCGCTGGGTGATCACGATTCTCGGTACGCTGTTTCAGAAGCTGCTGGGGGTTTCAAAGATTGAATCATTCTGTGCGGTGACGACAATTTTTCTGGGTCAAAACGAAATGGGTGCCGCAGCCAAGCCGTTTGTGTTGCAGCTCAAGAAGCATGAGTTATTCGCGATCATGACCTCCGGTATGGCGAGCGTGGCGGGCGCGGCGCTGGCGGGCTATGCAGGCCTGGGCGTGCGGGTTGAATATCTCGTGGCGGCTTCGTTCATGGCGATACCGGGCGGGCTGTTATTCGCAAAATTGATTTGCCCCAGCACCGAGGCGAGTGCGGTTAAATTTGATAAATTCGAGTTCGAAGACAAGCGCCCGGCGAATGTGATTGAGGCAGCGGCCAGCGGTGCCGCGCTGGGGCTAAAAATCGCGCTGAGTGTCGGCGCGATGTTGCTCGCGTTTATTGGCTTGATTGCGCTGCTCAACGGCTTGCTGGGCGGGGTGGCGGGGTGGATGGGTTATCCGGGCGTGAGCATGGAGCTGCTGCTCGGCAAGCTGTTCGGTCCGCTCGCCTATATGCTCGGCGTATCGTGGGAAAACTCCACCTTCGTCGGTAATCTGATCGGGCAAAAATTGATCCTGAACGAGTTCGTAGCCTATGTCGGCCTGGCCCCGTATTTGCAGCCGGAGGCTGCGGTGATGGCGGCGGGTTTAACGGTGATTGATCCCCGTACTCTGGCGATTGCGTCGTTTGCGCTGTGCGGCTTTGCCAATTTCACGTCGATTGCGATTTTGTCGGGCTCATTTGGCAGTATTGCGCCACAACTGAGTGGCGATGTGGCGCGCTTTGGGTTGCGCGTGGTGGCAGCGGCGACCTTGTCGAATCTGATGAGCGCAACCATTGCCGGTATATTTTTATCAATTAAGTAAATCATGAACGCATCCCCTAATTTTCTCCCGCAAGAAGTGATTCGTAAAAAACGCGACGGCGCGGTGCTGGCTAACAGTGACATAGCCGCATTCGTGCAAGGTATTACGCGCGATGAGGTCAGTGAAGGCCAGATCGCCGCGTTTGCGATGGCGGTTTATTTCAACGGCATGAATGCAGATGAGCGGGTCGCGCTAACGACCGCCATGCGCGATTCTGGCCGCGTGCTTGACTGGCAGCCGCTCCATCTTCCCGGCCCCATCGTGGATAAGCATTCCACAGGCGGGGTGGGGGATGTGGTATCGCTGATGCTGGGGCCGATGGTGGCAGCCTGTGGTGGATTTGTGCCGATGATATCCGGGCGTGGCCTTGGCCATACCGGCGGCACGCTGGACAAGCTGGATTCGATTCCCGGCTATCAAACCAATATCACCAATGAAAAATTTCAGCAGGTGGTGCGTGATGTGGGTGTTGCCATCATCGGCCAGACGGCAGATCTAGCGCCCGCCGACAAGCGCATGTATGCGACGCGTGATGTGACGGCCACGGTGGAATCCATTTCGCTTATCACCGCATCCATACTCTCCAAAAAATTGGCCGCAGGGCTAGACGCGCTGGTGATGGATGTAAAGGCGGGTTCCGGCGCGTTCATGCCCACCATGGAAAAATCCATCGAGCTGGCTCGCAGCATTGTTGAGGTCGGCAATGGCGCCGGGGTAAAAACTTCCGCCATCATTACCAATATGAATGAGTCGCTGGCACCATGCGCGGGCAACGCGATCGAGGTGATCTGTGCGCTGGATTATCTCAGCGGTAAATCACGGCCGGCGCGATTGCATGAAGTCACTATGGCGCTGTGCGTTGAGTTATTGTTGACTGCCGGACTTGCCGATAGTGAACTGGCTGCAACACAAGCACTGGCGGGGTGTTTGGCGAATGGCCGGGCGGCCGAACTGTTTGCAAAAATGGTGGTTGAGTTGGGCGGGCCGCATGATTTGTTCGAAGCATCGGCTCAATATCTCATCACCGCACCGATCGTTAAAACGGTACATGCTGCGCGTGATGGTTTTATTGGCGCCATTGATACCCGTGCCCTGGGACTAGCCGTGGTCAGCCTCGGCGGTGGACGTCGCCGGGCCAGCGACAAGATTGATTTTACGGTGGGGCTGAATGATTTTGCAGCGCTCGGCGCTGGTGTAACAGCCGGAGATTTGCTGGCCACCGTGCATGCCCGCGATGCCCATGCCGTGGATGAAGTGGTGCGTTCAGTTGAAGCCGCTTTTACGATTTCTGATCAGGTAAATCAGGTGATTTTGCCGCTGGTTTATCCGGCGATTCGTTAGCTTCGGTTGGTCTCTATTTGATGTTGAATTGATGATCCACTGACTATGCTGCTGGCAGAGAATAAAAAAATTCAGCGTCTGGAAGAGTTGACGCTCAACACCGCGCCGGCCATTCACCAGCATTTTTATGATGGCTGGGTGCTGCGGGCTTCCAATACCGAGACGCACCGATTCAATAGCGTCACGGCGCTGCATGCATCCACCTTGCCCTTAAATGAAAAAGTAGCTTATTGCGAGCAGTGGTGCCGCGTACATCAGCAGCCGATTATTTTTCGCGTAAATGATGCTCTTTCACCTGCAGGCTTCGATGACTTACTGGCGGCACAAGGCTATATAAAAGTCGCCGCCACAAGCGTGATGACGACTGATATAGACCTATCCAGCGAATCGCTAGATTTGCCACCTGGCGTCAAACTCGCTGAGCGTGATCTCGCTGACAGTCTGACTGATCTGCACCGCATGAAGGGTACTGAGCCGACGATAATGGTGCATGAAATCGAACGTCAGGCGCTGTGGCGCGGCCCACAGATCGTGTTGAGTTTACGCAGCATTAATGGCCTGGTGTGCAGCGGGATGGCCAGATTGGAGGGCGGACATGTTGGCCAGTTCGATATTTACACCCCGGAAAATCAGCGCGGCAAAGGCTACGCATTAATACTCGTTTCGCACTTGCTGGCATGGGGTGCTAGCCATGGGGCAGGCACGGCCTTTTTGCAGGTGCTGGAAACCAATCAACCAGCCATATCGGTTTATAAGCGCACCGGTTTTACATCATGCTATAGCTATTCGTCGCGCCTAAAAGAGGAATGCGCTGATGAAGAGAATGCAAAAATACATCATGATGAATGCTGAAATGAACAGGCTGTTGAATCAACTCGCCGCAGCAGTAGGGGCGAAGTTGAAGGCTGATAAGAAAATATTGGCCACCGCAGAGTCCTGCACCGGCGGTGGTATTGCCGAGGCGATCACACGCATTGCCGGTAGCTCGGCATGGTTTGACCGTGCCTTCATTACCTATTCCAACCAAGCCAAGATGGATATGCTGGGCATTAAAAAAGCGACGCTCGATAGCGTGGGCGCGGTATCCGAGGCCGTAGCGCGGGAAATGGCCGAGGCGGCGCTGGCACGATCACGAGCAGATGTCACCGTCGCGGTAACGGGCGTGGCCGGGCCAGATGGCGGTTCGATAGAGAAGCCGGTTGGTACCGTCTGGTTGGCCTGGGCCAGCAAAAATAAGCCAACAATTTCAGAGCGTTGCGTATTTTTAGGTGACCGAGCAGCGGTACGCCATCAAACCATTATTCACGCGCTTACCAAACTGCTGCATAATTAACTTTGTATTTTGCTGTGATCAATCAGGGTTCGCAGTTCTGCGAACTTTTTTAAAAAACGCTTGCAACCGGCTAAATTTTTCGGTACTGTATGAAAATACAGACTGTATGTGAATACAGTTTATTTTTAACGGAACCGGGAGCTTTGCCATGAACATGATGGACAAAAACGCGATGGACGAAAACAAATCAAAAGCATTACAGGCTGCGCTTTCGCAAATTGAAAAGCAGTTCGGCAAAGGCTCAATCATGAAAATGGGCGAGAGCAGCATTGGTCACGACATCATCCCGGTTTCTACGGGCTCGCTGGGGCTCGATATTGCGCTCGGTATTGGTGGCCTGCCGCGCGGCCGTGTGGTCGAAATCTACGGCCCGGAATCTTCCGGAAAAACTACGCTAACCCTGCAAGTGATTGCAGAAATGCAAAAAACCGGCGGCACCGCCGCGTTTATTGATGCTGAACACGCGCTGGATCCCACCTACGCGCAAAAGCTGGGTGTCAATATTAATGATCTGCTGATTTCACAGCCTGATAACGGCGAGCAAGCGCTTGAAATCGCTGACATGTTGGTTCGCTCCGGCTCGGTCGATATTGTCGTCATCGATTCTGTTGCTGCCCTTACGCCGCGTGCCGAGATCGAAGGTGAAATGGGTGATTCACATATGGGTTTGCAGGCCCGCTTGATGTCGCAGGCATTGCGCAAGCTCACCGCCAATATCAAACGCTCCAATACACTGGTGATTTTCATCAACCAGATCCGCATGAAAATCGGCGTGATGTTTGGCAGCCCTGAAACCACCACCGGCGGCAATGCACTCAAGTTTTATGCGTCTGTGCGTATCGATATCCGTCGTACGGGTGCAATTAAATCTGGCGAAGAGATTATTGGCTCTGAAACCCGCGTCAAGGTGGTAAAGAACAAAGTGGCGCCGCCATTCAAGACCGCTGATTTTGATATTTTGTATGGCGAAGGTATTTCCCGTGAAGGCGAGATTATTGAGCTGGGCGTCATTCACAAAGTAGTTGAAAAATCTGGTGCATGGTACGCCTACAAAGGCGAAAAAATCGGCCAAGGTAAAGACAACAGCCGCAAATTTCTCAAAGACAATCCCGAAATGGCGCAGGAAATTGAAGCCAAAATTCGCGCCATTGTCGGTGTAGCAGGCAGCGGTGTTGCCGTAGTGCTTCCGAAAGAAGACGACGACGCGGAAGAGTAATTTTCACGAGCGGCTGATCGACTCATAAGCTTTTAACCCATGGGTTTTTAAAAAGTCTTGATCAGCCGCATTTGAGTTCGATGGTTGGGCCGCCAGATTGCGGGGTGAGTTCTCGCACCTTCAGATATGTGCGGCCTTTTTTTATCCTGTTCGTTGTTTTTTGCTCGTTTTCTGTTTTTCGTTTTTAAGGAGTTAGTTATGGGCTATGCAGCGCAAGAGAATTCTTCATTTTCAGGTTGGCCTGATTTGGCGCGTGCCGACTCCTGTGAGTGGACCAATGTTGCTAAAGCAACCCGCGCTGCGCGTGCTGTCCGTGCGGGCCATGTGGCAGGGCTGGTTCGACTGGAATCAGCGGCCCAGCAGAGGCGCTTGGCGCTGGTGCAGCCTAGTCTAGCCTTGCAAGGCGTACTACATCCCTCGCATTCGTCTGCTTTATTAGGGCAAACCCAATCAACATCAGCTGCCTCGCTCACGACGTCAGATGTGTTCAGCCATGAAGCAGGCTCGCTTGAACAATACCTTTGGTGTGCAGCCTGGTTTTTGTTGGGCTTTCTATTTTTATGCAGCACCTAATTGCCTGATATGGCCTTAATTTATTCTTTGCATATGGCGTCTCTTTAGCCAAGAAGCCACCGCTTGAATTGCCATGACTGATCAGCCCGATGAGTTCGGTGACCCCATCCAGATGGGAGAGCTTGATATCGCGACCAAGCCCAGTAAACCTGACAATCGCGAACTGGTCTCAGCGGCGCTGCGCTTATTGGCGCGCCGTGATATGAGTCGACATGAATTCATCACCAAGCTAACCAAAATTGGCGCGCGTAACGGCAATCCGGGTAGCAAACCTCAAAGTAATTTCCGAGGCAACTTCCCAAGCACTGCCAGGCCCTCAAGCAGCACCAGTGGCTGGCGCAGCAAAAAACCCAAACGTGTGGTGACCAGTATTGCCAGCCAGAACGGCATTGAATCAAGTGTTGATGATGAGCAGACAGCGGTTATCAGCACTGGCATCAACATTGGAGCCGACATTGGCACCAACACGGCTAACCTTAAAGCCATCGATACTTCCGCATTAAATGTTGATGCCACCTTAAGCAAGCGCGGCGTGAAAAGCGCACTCGAATTTTCACCTGAAGAAATCGAAGAGGTCACTGCCTGGTGCGCCGCTGAAGGTTTCTTGAACGAAACCCGTTTTGCCGAAGGTAAAGCGCGTAGTTTGAGCGCTCGCTATGGTGCCAAACGAGTCGGCATCACGCTCAAACAAAAAGGAGTTGCCGAAGAGGTTATTGCCGAAACCATATCGGAACTTAAGGAAACTGATTTGGCCCGCGCGCGCGCAATGTGGACACACAAATTCGGTGAGCCTGCCAAGATTGCGAACGAACGCAACAAACAAATTCGATATTTGCAATCGCGTGGTTTTGGCTTTGATGTCATCAAGCGCGTTATAAACGGCGCGGTTGATGAAGACTAGGTAAGGCGGACTCATGTCGCTTGTAAAGCTTTCGCGCACTATATGTTCGTGCATTAATCATTCATGCATCATTTCTTTTGCCCTGAAAGGCTGGGCGGGTTTTACCAAGCGCCTGTCGGGCGCCCTGGCTCGTCGCCAACCCATAATCCCAAAACCTAAACTCGCGACTTACCCGCTTGCCTAACTACCACAGCGCCATTTTGCTCAGGCGGAGCAGCTTATCCGCAGCGTGCTGGTCAACGCTTAGCCAAACCAGTGGCATCGCGGAAAGCATCAGAAAGACCAGCAGCACCATCAAACGCGGTGTGATGTGCACTGCGTCTTGTGGGCTGTTTTGATGGTCATGAGATTGCATAACTTAATCTAACATGACTCAAGTGAAATGATTAAGTAAACTGTTCGCGTTACACAATATTTAACATACGCAAATGTAACAAGTTGAGAGGGTATAATTTCGCCATTAATTTCTATTGTTTTGGCACAAAATTTATGGCGAAAATCTCTGTTTTACCAACCCCTCATGCCGCGCGCAGCTCCGACCGTGAACTGAATCGCGCTATCGAGCGCGGAGTGAATCGCACAGTTAATGACCAGGTTCAGCAGACGGGTGATGATGAATTAGCACGCAATCCCGGCACTCGCCTCGACTTAGGCCCCGTCAAAGATGTTCGCGTCAATCGCAGCGCCATTGAGCGCCGCACGGCCACACTGGGCACGCGTCGCGCAGTGAAAAAAGCCGTGCAGGCAGCGTGGCTGTTGCATGCCGTCAAGACGATTGATCTCACCACACTGTCCGGCGACGATACCGAAGGGACGGTTAAGCGCTTATGCGCCAAAGCGCGCCAGCCCATCAGTGCAAAATTATTGGTTGATCTGGGCGTCGCCGAGGTATTCACCCATCAGCCACTCGCCACCGGCGCAGTCTGCGTGTATCACCACTTTGTTGCCACCGCAGTTGAGGCCTTGGCCGGTTCCGGTATTCCTGTTGCGGCCGTCTCTACCGGTTTTCCGGCCGGCTTGAATCCTTTCCCCCAAAAGATCGAAGAGATCAAAGCGAGCGTGAAAGCGGGTGCGGCCGAAATCGATATCGTTATTTCTCGCGAACATGTCCTCACCGGTGACTGGCGAGCGCTTTACGACGAAGTCAAAGCCTTCCGCGAAGCCTGCGGCCCTGCGCATATGAAATCTATTATTGCTACTGGTGAGTTGGGCACGCTTAAAAGCATCATGCGCGCCTCGATTGTTTGCATGCAAGCCGGTTCTGATTTTATCAAAACCTCCACCGGCAAAGAGCCCACCAACGCTACGCTGACAGGCAGCCTGGTCATGCTGCGCGCGATCCGCGCGTACCACGAGCAGACCGGTTATAAAGTCGGCTTCAAACCTGCCGGAGGTATTCGCACGGCTAAACAATCGCTCGATTGGTTGATGCTCATGAAAGAAGAGTTGGGTGACGAATGGATGCAGCCACATTTATTCCGCATCGGTGCATCCGCGCTCATTAACGATATTGAGCGGCAACTGGAGCATTTTACATATGGCAGATATGCGTCGATGCAGTATCAGTCGCTGGGTTGAGATAAATAAAAGACAACAAAAAGCGACAACAAAAGCAACAACAAAAAACCGTAAAAATAAGCGCCTTTGAAGATGAACAAGTCGTAAAAGACAAAAAGACAAAAAAGACGAAAGAGAAATAAATGAAAGTCACAGAATACCTCAAACAAAAATCTCTCTCTTACGGCGCTGCACCCGAAGCCGCATCCCCCGCGCTGGACTGGATTGCGGAGCACGATGGCAAATTCGGGCTTTTCATCAACGGTAAATTCTGCACGCCGCAATCAAAAGAATATTTTGATTCCCGCAATCCTTCGACCAATAAAAAACTTGCGCGCATGGCGCAGGCCAGCAAAAAAGATGTTGATGATGCGGTAAAAGCGGCGCGCAAAGCGCATCCGGCATGGAGCAGCACACCCGGCCATATTCGCGCGCGCTATCTGTATGCGATTGCCCGGCAGATTCAAAAACATTCGCGCTTGTTTGCGGTGCTGGAAACCATGGATAACGGCAAGCCGATTCGCGAAACGCGCGACATCGATATCCCGCTGGTCGCCCGACATTTTTATCATCACGCCGGCTGGGCACAGTTGCAGGAGAGCGCGCTTCCTCACCACCAATCGCTTGGTGTGATTGGCCAAATCATTCCGTGGAATTTTCCGCTGCTGATGCTCTCATGGAAAATCGCGCCGGCGATTGCGATGGGCAACACCGTGGTGCTGAAGCCCGCTGAATTTACCTCACTCACCGCCTTGCTGTTCGCCGAAATTTGTAATTCCGTTGGCCTGCCGCCGGGCGTGGTGAACATTGTCACCGGTGATGGCCGCACGGGTGCGGCCATCGTTGAGCATCACGATATTGACAAGATCGCCTTTACGGGATCAACTGAAGTGGGCCGCATTATTCGCCGTGTGACCGCTGGTACGGGTAAAAAATTATCGCTGGAGCTGGGCGGCAAATCACCCTTCGTGGTGTTTGACGATGCCGACCTCGATTCTGCGGTTGAGGGCATTGTCGATGCCATCTGGTTCAATCAGGGCCAGGTCTGCTGCGCCGGTTCGCGCTTGCTGGTGCAAGAAGGTGTCGCAGAAATAATGTACAAAAAACTTCGCGTGCGCATGGAAAAATTACGCGTCGGTGATCCGCTCGATAAAGCTATAGACATCGGCGCCATCGTTGATCCTTCACAGCTAAAACAGATTCAGGAAAAAGTCGCGCGCGGTGTGGCCGAGGGTGCCGTTCTCATGCAGCCATCGTGGGCGACTGAAAAAGGCATGCCCGCCATCGGTAACTACTATCCGCCAACGGTGCTCACTAACTGCGGCCCCGCATCGAGCGTGGTGCAGGAGGAAATTTTTGGGCCGGTACTGGCCGCGATGACTTTCCGCACACCCGAAGAAGCCGTCAAGCTCGCCAACAATACGCGCTATGGTTTGGCCGCCACTATCTGGAGCGAAGACATCAATCTCGCGCTGGACATCGCCACCCAAATCAAAGCCGGTATTGTCTGGATCAATTCCACCAATCTACTCGATGCGGCCGCAGGCTTTGGCGGCTATCGTGAATCCGGCTTTGGTCGCGAAGGCGGTAAAGAAGGGCTCTACGAATATGTGAAGCGCCGCGCTTTCGCCTCTGATAAATCCGAACCCTCGCCCCCTCGCGAGGAGAAGCAGAGGCAGGATTTAAATAAAAATGAAACACGCCTATCCAAGCCTGCTTCCAGCCAAAAATCCTTGAAGATGACCGTCAATGCTATTATTTCCAATTCCATTCCGGCCATAGACCGCACCGCCAAAATGTTTATCGGCGGCAAACAAGTGCGCCCCGATGGCGGCCTCTCGCTCAATATTTACGGCGCTAATAAACAGCGCCTCGGCGAGGTCGGGCGCGGCAATCGTAAAGACATTCGCAATGCCGTCGAAGCCGCGCGCGCTGCCGCCAACGGCTGGCAAAAAGCCACGGGCCACAACCGTGCGCAGATCATTTATTTCATGGCCGAAAATCTCGCCGCTCGCGCGGATGAATTCGCGAACCGCATCAGCCAGCAAACCGGCGCAGCTTATATCAATGCCACCGCCGAAGTAGAAGCCAGTATCAGCGCACTATTCACCGCTGCTGCATGGGCCGATAAATATGACGGTGCGATTCACCAAACCCCGATCCGCAACGTCACCTTAGCCATGCCCGAACCCATCGGCGTCATGGCCATCATGTTGCCCGATGATCAGCCATTGCTTGCCTTCTGCACCCTCGCCAGTCTGGCCTTTGCGATGGGCAATGCCCTCGTTGTCACGCCATCGCCACAGCACCCGATGAGTGTCACTGATCTCTATCAGGTACTTGAAACCTCCGACGTGCCGCACGGCACCATCAATATTGTGACGGGTGATCGTGATGAGTTGGCGAAGACCCTAGCCGAGCATGACGATGTTGATGCGAT
>JAYWCO010000236.1:0-8532 GCA_043780475.1 Burkholderiales bacterium
TCTGCTCACTGCGCGCTACCCTAGCTGGAACATCGATTTTCATGGGCGCTATGTGCCGCATCAGAGTATGTCGACACCGCTAGCAAAAATAGCTACCCCGCTATCATCCATCACGCCGTCCATTACGTCGTCACCCACACCAGCCAGTGTGAGCAGTATGCCGCGACCTCGCCAGTACCTGTCCGCCAAGATCGATTACCCACTGCCCGCGCCTGACGCGGGCAGTGGCATTAGGGTAGGCGTGATCGATACCGCCGTCGAATCCGCAGCGATGCTGAAAAATGTATCAGTGGTGCGCCACAGTTTCCTTGCTGCGGGCGAAATTTCCGCATCGCCTGCTCACGGCACCGCCATTGCAGCGCTGATTGCGGGGCGCGATAGTGCGACCGAATTCAGTGGTGTCAGCCCCGGTGTGAGCCTGCATGTTGCCGCCATCATGCGCATTCAGGGCGGTGAAACCGCGAGCAATACCGCGGCGCTGGTGCGGGCACTGGACTGGTTATTGGGCGAGCGTGTGCAGATCATTAATCTGAGCCTCGGCGGCGCCGGTGATCATGTGATGGAGGAAGCGATTAGCCGGGTAGTACATGCGCATGTCATCGTCATCGCCGCGGCGGGTAATCAGGGCGAGGATGCGATACCAAGCTATCCCGCCGCCTATCCTGGCGTGATTGCGGTCACCGCGAGCGATGCGCTAGACCATATATTTGAGCAAGCCAATCGCGGGCCGTATATCGCGCTGACCGCACCGGGTGTGGATGTGTGGGTGCCTGATAAATCCGGTGGACGCTACGTCAGCGGTACCTCGTTTGCGGCGGCAGTGGTGAGTGGCGCCGTCGCGGTGATGCTATCGCGGTATCCTGCGCTGGATGCAGCGAGTGCCCGCGAATTGCTGTGCCACCACGCGCGCGATTTGGGTAGCACCGGGATCGATCCGGTATTCGGCTGTGGCCTGATACAGCTCGCGCCCACCCTCGCGGCTTTGCCCGTACGGGCTGCGCTTAAATAAATAACAACCGTAAAACCTAGGTCGGCCAGCGGTGTAAATGCGGATAGTAAACGAGCCTCGATTCCCACGGAATATCCTCCGCCGTCAGGGTGGGCGTTGTTAGCTCGATCAAATCGTCCGCCGGCAATGTTTCTGCCGGCTTTGTTGGCTTAAGTGGTTTGACGGGTAGAAGCGCAGGTTGTGCTGGGTCGTAGCACTTGCCGCTGTGCTTATCATCAGGCTGAGGCTGCGCCCACCTGCCTGCGGTTAAATGGCTCGTCGTCATGATCTGCTGACCCGTAAATAAAATTGAGTCGACGCAGGGCAATTAAAGGTTCAATCGACCGATGCAATCGAAAGCCTCAACCACCATGCATTTGAGCTGACGATGCATCGTCGCAGATTAAGAGCATTAACAATCCGAGGGCAGCCCTGATTTACTACCCCGGTTGGGTGGTTTCATCAGCACTTTCTTTCCCGTAACATGAGACCCACTGATGCACACTTCTGCGAGGAATAATTTGTGGTGACCAACTTGTGATGACGCGCAGCAAACCCTTGCCAGCTAAACTCACGCCACCCCGGATCAAGAACCGGCTGGATCGGGGTCGGCTGTTTACGAATCTGGCCGAGGCTGCGCCATCGGTGTGGATTTATGGCCCGCCAGGCGCCGGCAAATCAACCCTGGTGGCGAGTTTTCTGGCGCAGCAAAAAATCATTCCGCTGTGGATGCAGCTCGACAGTGATGATGCCGAACCCACCACTTTTTTTCACTTTCTGACAGCAGCCAAAGACGCCACCACGCGGCGCCGCGCCGATCTGCCCGCCATCGAGATTGATACCCGTGCCAACTGGCCACGCTATGCTCGCCATTTCGCGCGGGCGCTGTTCGTCGCACTGCCGCCGGGGACGGCGCTGGTGTTCGATGATGTCCATCAAGCAGGCGGTGTGATTGATGAAATTCTGGCGGTCATGATCGCTGAATGTCCGGAGTCGCAGCGGATTTTTTTGCTGTCTCATCATGCTCCATCGGCGCCGTATGTCGATGCCTTGGCTCGTCGCCAATTGCAGGTGGTATTGCCTACAGCGATTCGCTTTGAACGCGCCGAGGCTAGCCAATTGCTACAGCTCTTGGGGCATCCAGCGGATACCGGGATTGATGAGCTATTGGCTAGCACGCAAGGTTGGGCAGCGGGTCTGGTGCTGCTGGCGGGCCATCCTGAGGCGCGCGCTGATTCAGCGGCGGCGGGCGCCAGCCGCGAACATTTGATTCAATATATTTCACGCCATGTGCTCACCTGGATTCCGGAACGAACCAGGCATGTCGCGAACTGTTGCGCATTCTTCCCCGATTTCGATGGCTCACTGGCCTGCGCCGCCAGCGGCGATCCGCATGCGCGCGAGCGGATTTCACAACTGCACCGCGATGGCTTTTTTATCGAGGAGCGCGGCAATGCGCGTACCAATCGCTATGCATGGCATAGCCTGGTGGCAGAAGCATTGCGCGATCAGGTCGGGGCACCTGGTACTGACAGCAGGCGCCAAGCAGAAGCTGACGCGGGCAGATTGCTGGTGCGCGCGGATCAGCCGGAGGCGGGCATTGCGCTATTGCTGTCGGCGGCTGCATTTGATGAAGCCGAGCTGGTTATTGTCAACACCGCTGCGACGATGGTGGCGACTGGACGAGATGAGCAATTAGCAAAATGGATTGAGCTGCTGGGTTCCCTTTCTTCATCTTCATCCGCGTCGCCATCAAGGCAGCCGAATCCGTGGCTGATGTATTGGCGCGCGGTGGCGAGCGCCGCGTTTGATGAGGACAGCGCTCTTGCCGCCTTCGATGATTCATATCGTCAGTTTATGGTCGTAGATGATCGGCCCGGTATGGCGCTGGCGGCGGCGGGCGCCCTGGCCGCCATCGATATTGGTGGACAAAGTTTTCGCGGTATTGATGACTGGACAACACGGCTCACCGAGGCGCTTTCGACAGACACCCTATTTCCGGATGCGGCCGCGGAATTACGCGTCTTGACGGGCGCGCTGTATGGCTTTACCCGCACCGGACGCATGCCACCGTCCCTTGCCATATGGCATGAGCGTCTACAGGTGCTGATCGTGGCAGTGGACGATGCCACCCTGTGCCTGCATGCGGCCACCACGGCGCTGGATGCACTCAATGGCAGCCGTGAATATGACACTGCTGCGATGTTGGCTAATTTTGTCGAGAGCCATGTCGACAAGCGTCGTGCGACTGCGGGCCGTCTGACGTTTTGGTTACTAAATTGCGCGCGTCTGTTTCAGGCAGCAGGCGATGCGCTGGCGCGACCGGAATGGGTGGCGCGGGCTGGACAGTACCGGCGTGACGCCGTGTCCATGGCTGATCGCTATTCACTCACTACCATGCAAATCATTCTGGGTCATCTGGATGCCGCAGCGGCGATCACGGCGGGCAATGCAGGCGCTGCCAAACAGGCGCTGGAAAAACTCGCACCCCTACTTACCTCCCGTCAGATATGGTGGCTGACTTGGCAACATCACGGGCGGGCCAAACTGGATCTGCTGCTGCTGCGCTACGCCGATGCGTTGACACATATGCACAAGGTGTTTGAGTATGCGCATCAAGCGGGTGCGCCTGGTTATATTTTTCTGCCTTATCACGCCACCATGACGCTGTGTTTGTTGGGGCTGCAGCGCTACGAGGATGCACGTCTGCAGATTGCTCAGGGCATCGCACTTTCCCTTAAAGGCCACGACATCCGCTTCCAGATATTGCGGCGTTTTAGCGATGCGCTTCAAGCGTTGGATGACCATCGTTCAGCCGACGTCATCGAAGCGACGCTGCGGAATTTTATTCAGCACCTGCCCGATGCGTCGCATATGTGGGCGCTGGCGCGGCCACCACTGGCGCGGGTTTGTGCGGAATCTATCCATCGAGGCATTGATGTCGAGTTGATTTGCCGCCTGGTGAGTGAGCGCAAATTACTGCCACCGCCACATTTCCCGCCAGCGTGTGTGCCATCATCATGGCCGTGGCCGGTGAAGATCGAAGCGCTGGGTGGTTTTCGGGTATTGATCTACAACCAGCCGCTCAAGCTGGATGGTAAGGCGCAGCATAAACCGCTCGATTTACTCAAGCTATTGGTCGCCCGCGCGGTATCGTTGTCAACGTCAACGTCAGCAGCGGCGAGCACTGATATTGCCGAGATCATTAACGAGCTTTGGCCTGACCTGGAAGCCAAAGATCCGAAGGCATCATTTGATGTCGCACTCCACCGCTTGCGCAAACTATTGACAGTTGATAACGCGATCACGATTACCGACGGGCGGGTGAGCCTGGCACCAGATCTGGTGTGGTGTGACGCGATTCAGTTTGCGCGTGTCAGTGGCGCGGCTAGCGCTATCAATGCGCCCGCATCAACGCAGCTGCTGCGTGACTACGCCGGGCCTTTATTTGGCGACAAGCAGGTGGCGGACTGGGCGTTTTCGGCGCGTGAGCGGCTGGCGAATCAGTTTGTAAAACGCGTGAGTGAGCAGGGCGAAGCGCTGGTAAATGCCGGGCATTATGCCGAGGCGATCGAGGCTTATGAGCGCGGTATCGCCCAGGATAATCTGATTGATTCGTTCTATCGCGGTCTGATGCGCTGCCACCTTGCCCGTGGTGAGTCGGCTGAAGCGCTGCGGGTTTATCGCCGTTGTCGGGAAATATTGTCAGTCGTGCTGGGGGTAGAGCCTTCAGCCGAAACCCGTGAGCTGCGCGCCAGTATTGTCTGACTAGCCTTTAAAGGCCGAATCGAGGGCAGTATCAAGGACATCATTAAAGCTTAACGGTGCAGACAGGTTGGGCTGCGGGCGCAGCCAGCCCACCATATCCACTGCTGTGAGCGGCTGGGCAAAATGAAATCCCTGAAAATATTCGCAGCCTAATTCCTTCAGCATTCGCCACTGGGCGGAGGTTTCCACACCTTCGGCAATCGCGTTCAGTCCGAGCGCTTTGACCATGCCCATCATGGCGCGCAAAATGGCATGGCTGGGCGCATCGGGGTGCAGTGCGGCCACAAATGATTGATCAATTTTGAGGGTTGAAACCGGTAAGCGGCGCAGTTGTTCAAGGCTGGAGTAGCCGGTCCCAAAATCATCAATGGCGATGCGAATTCCGGCCGCTTCAAGTTTGGTCAGCGTGATAATCGCATTTTCCACATCGGCCATCACCGCACTCTCGGTCATTTCCAGAATGAGGGCTGAGTTCGGCAGGCGCGCGGCCGCCAGCGCTGCCAGAATCATGCTGATAAAAGGCTCACCCAACTGCAGCTGGATAGTCGAAACATTGACGGCGACCGGGATCAGCGGCAAGCCCTGCGCTCGCCATCGGCATAAATCAGCAATGACTGCATGCAATACCCACTCACCGATTTCCAGAATCAGGCCGATCTCTTCAGCCACCGGAATAAACTGCGAAGGCGGTACCGCCCCAAAATCGGGATGATGCCAGCGCAGCAAAGCCTCTGCGCTGCGCAGCGTTGAATCGTATTGATGTGCGCCAAGCTGACCAAGCTCAGCATGGGAAGTTGCAACTGAACTTAAAGCCGCGGCATGCTGCTCGCCGACGATGGGTTGATAGACCAGCGAGAATTGATCTTGCTCCAGCGCTTTACGCAAACCGTTTTCAATTTTCAGTTTTTCGTGGACGCGCTCGCCCAGTTGTGCGGAAAAAAATTCGAAGCGGTTACGGCCCTGTTCTTTGGCAAAATGCATGGCGGTATCGGCGTTTTGCAGCAGCGAGCTGGGGTCTGCGGCATCATCAGGGTAGATCGCCAAGCCGATACTTGCTGTGACCGACAAGGCGCGTCGCGAGGTGGTGATCGGCAGCGCAACCTCGCGCAGCAGTTTGCACGATAGTGCGGCTAATGCATTTTTGTAGACATTTTTATCGATAAGGGCCTCGATCAGCACCACGAATTCATCACCACCGACACGCGCGACGCTATGAGCGGTCGAATCGTGCCCGTCAACGCACGCTTGAATACGCTCGCCGACGATCTGAATCAGTTCATCACCAACCCGATGGCCGAGTGAATCATTAATGAGTTTGAAGTGATCAATATTGATAAACAACGCGGCCATCCGGGTGCTGCCGTGTTGCGCTTCGGTCATCGCGGCGGCGAGCTGCACATTTAATTGCGCGCGATTGAGCAGGCCGGTCAAGGGGTCAAGCGTGACTAAGTCATGGATGCGACGAGTGGCCAGCTTGCGTTCGCTGATGTCGAGCGCGGTGCCGCGGTAACCGATTATTTCGCCCTCGGGATTCAATATCGATTTGCCGTTCAGGCGTAGCCAGATCACATCGGTTTCCCGACCACCCCGCAGCACCGTGTGCTCTACCGTAAAAAGTTTGCCTGCTGCTTTATGATGCGCCCGCAATATTGCCTTGATGCGCTGCGCCTCATCCGTGGGCATCAGGTCGGCAAAATAATGTCCCAGCATGGTGTCGCAGGGGAAGCCCAGGATCGCCTCAGCACGCGGTGACAGATACACGATGTGTCCTTCGCGATCCGTTTCCCAAATATATTCAACGGTGGACTCAAAGATATCCAGCAGCCGCGCCTCGCTTTGTGCCAGCGCATGCTGCGCGTTTTTGATATCGGTGATGTCACGACTAATACCGCGATAGCCCAGAAATTGCCCCGCCGCGTTGAACCACGGCTCGCCACTGTCAAGATACCAGCGCGGTTTGCCGTCGTAGCCTAAGCGGCTGGTTAACAGATGGCGAAACGGTCGATGTGCGAGCAGATCCTCACGATGGTGCTGCCATCCGGCTTGATCAATATTTAAGGTCGTAAGCTCCCACCGGGTTTTACCGATCAGACGTTTTGGGTGCAGGCCACTGGTTCGTTCCGGGCTACCGGACAGAAACGTAAACCGGAACGCGGTGTCCTGCTCCCAATATTGATCTCCCAACATGCGCAATAACACATCCAGCTGTAAGGGTGGTTGCGGGGGTAGCTGCGATGGTGGTTGCAAAGGTGTTTGCAAAGATGAAGCGATCTCACCGGCGCACTGGGCCTCTGTATTCTGCATGTTTCACTATTCCCGTTTGTGTTTGAGGCGCTGGCCGTTGCTGCATGGCGTGGTTATTTTCATGATCTGATTGAGTCTTTGCTCAACTAGCGTGGGTTTATTTAGCCTTTTAAATCAAGCTGGCTAAACTCCTTTAATGGCGAGCTTTTCAAGCGAAAAATGGCTGGAAAGGCCCGCCAAATGGCGATGTTGATTTTCATAACGATAAAATCTGCGCTACATTGCTGCCGCTGCGCCCCAGCAGAATTTTCAGTTTGCGACGCGCGTGAAACAGGCGCGTCTTGACCGTGTTCTCTGGCACACCCTGAATCTCGGCGATCTCGGCCAGTGACAGCTCCTCATAGAAAACCAGATGAATGCACTCCTGCTGTTCTGCGGGCAAACGCTTGATACAGGCGTCGAGCTGCAGTCGGGTTTCGTTTGCGGCCAGTCCATCGAACGCCGATGCGCAGTCGTCTGCCCTTTCCATCACCATCCCCACCCCGGCTGCTTCGTCATATGGCACAAAGCGCGCGCGGCGTCTAACTTCGTCAAGCGCTTTATGGCGGGCAATACCCAGTATCCAGGTGCTGACCGATGATCCACCGCTAAAACGGGCAGCGTTTTTCCAGACTTCAAACATGGTCTCAACAACAATGCCTTCTGCCAGATCGCGATCGCCCACATGGCGCAACGCGAACGCAAAAATCTTGCGATTCATTTGGCTATAAAGCTCGGCCAGTGCGCGTTGGTCGGCGTTAGCCACGCGTTCCATCAATGCGGCCAATGGATCAACCGGCGCGGTTTGGTGCGGAAATAATGCCGCCACGCCGCTCATTTTGAATTACTCCGCTTGCTTTTGGTGGCAACAACAGCAGGCTTGCTGCGCGAACTTGTGGTGGGGTCGGCAATATCGGCGTCAAGCATGGCCAGCAGCTCTGCCTGGCTATGAAATGCGCTCCTTTTGCCGGTGGCGATGGATTCCAGCGTGCCAATCACAGCGGGCTGGCCTGCATCTGAACGCCGGTAAATCCGAATCACAAAACTTTCCATAACCATCCCCCCAAAATTCGATGGGTGAACGATAACTTTCGCATCGGCACGCGGGCTTACAGATGACTTACGGATTCAATATATGTGCCTGGTTTCGTGTGAGGTGGTTCACAAAACCAGGGTTTTTAGGGCGAAAACCTGGATTTAAGGGAGTGGCTGCTGCTTGGCCTTCGCTTTTTATGATTGAGCAAGTTGCACATCGCGGGCGCACGTCCGGGGCCAAGTTAGCGGTGGTGAATATGCTGCGAGATTGGGCCATGGCCAAGCGGATCGCCATAAACATTTTTTAATATCGATTGAACCTGTCCACCATCGACTGCGACTCACTTTGATTTTCGGCGGACTTGCCCGCGAAAAGCGTATTGATCATGCAATTATGGGGACGCAGTATGGCGCAGCTACGCAAATTCAGACTTCGCTCGTTCAGGATATTTTTCCTG
>JAYWCO010000237.1:0-2943 GCA_043780475.1 Burkholderiales bacterium
GGATACGCTCGCGCAGTGGCAATCTTTTATGGATGGCTATATGCAAAAAGTGGCGAGTGACTATGAGCCGCAGCGGTTAATTTTTCAATCACTTCAGGCGGACATGGTGCGCGCGCTAGATGCGGCATGGGATCAGGCGCGCGGCAAAAAAATTCTCACCAAATCAGAACAACAAGCATTGCAGGACTTGATTTGTACCATGGCCGAGCAGTTGATTATTGAGACCGCAGATGAAACCATAAAAGCAATTTATAACAAGCACAGCGGGATCGATTTTGATGCCGAGGAGGCCGCCGCCGTCGACAGCATGAAAGAAGCGGTTGAGGCCATGTTTGATGTCGAGTTGGGCGATGCGGCGAATCTCAATTCGCCAGAAGATATCATCGCGCAACTACACGCGCAAATGGAACAAGCACATCAGCAGCGCGTGGACGAACAAGCGGCACACAGCGCCCGCCGAAAAAATACCCGGCAGACTGCTAAGCAGCGCGCCCAGGAAGAAAAATTAAAAGCTGAGGCAGCCGAAACGAATCTGTCGATGCGCGAGGTTTATCGCAAACTGGTTAGCGCCTTGCACCCCGATCGCGAGCCCGATACCGCCGAGCGCGCACGCAAGACCGCGCTGATGCAGCGCGTCAACCAGGCCTACGAGAAAAAAGATTTATTGCAATTACTCGAGCTGCAACTAGCCATTGAGCAAATTGATACGCACGCCATTGCGGGCCTGTCTGAACATCGCCTCAAGCATTTCAATAAAATTTTGCAGGATCAATTAGCCGAGTTAAAGCATGAAATCGCGCAGCTACAAATGCCGTTGCGCGCGCAATGGCATTTTCAGCCGCACCAGCCGCTGTCGCCCAAAACTGTCCTGCCCCGTTTGATGAGAGAAGTCGCCAACGTGAAAGACAGTATTCGGCAAATAAAAAAAGATATGCAGATGCCCGCCAATCTGTTTGCATTAAAAGTCTGGATCAAAGACTATCAACGCGAGGCTAAAGCGCGCGAGCGGGCGATGCGGTATGAGGATGATTTTTCGTTTTAGCGATGGCGGGTGTTCAGCAGCGCTGACAGCAACAGCCGCTAAGCGCGTGATCAATGCCATGTCAAATGCTGCAGCCTGCGCACCACTAAAAATTGGATAGCAATCTGGCAGCGTTTTGTTCTGTTACGGCAGAGATAAATATGTAGAACGCCGCTTGGCGGGCTTCTTGAGAATTTTATGCTTGAAAACCCCCGCCAGTGCTTAAGTTTGTGTTTTTACCGAATCACGTAATCCATCGCCAGCCCCGCAAACACGGCCGCGCCCAGCCAGTTGTTATGCACAAACGCTTTGAAGCATTGCGCGCGATCGCGATGGCGAATCAGGGTGTAGTGATACAGCGAAATACCGGCCGCAGTCGTCATGCCCAGCCAATACGGCCAGCCGAGGCCGATGGTTTTGCCGATGATAGTCAGCATCACGAGTAGCGCGAGATAGCAAAACATCACGGCAGCGATATCGTATTTGCCGAATAAAAGCGCGCTAGTGTTGATGCCGATTTTTATATCATCATCGCGATCCACCATCGCATATTCAGTGTCGTAGGCGATGGTCCAGAATATATTCGCCAGCAATAGCCACCACGCCAGCGCAGGCACGTTAGCGGTTTGCGCGGCAAACGCCATCGGGATACCGAAGCCAAAGGCGATACCGAGATACGCCTGCGGCATGGCAAAAAATTGCTTGGTGAAAGGATAGCTCGCCGCCAAAAACGCGGCGGCGATTGACAGGTAGAGCGTCAATCGATTCAGAAAAAATATCACCAGCAGCAACGCGGCGAGCGCGAGTACGACAGCGACGATTAACGCTTCGGCGGGTGAAATTGTACCGGCGGCGAGCGGGCGCTCGGCGGTGCGTTTTACTTGGCCATCAAAATCGCGATCAGCGTAATCATTGATCGCACAGCCTGCTGAGCGCATGAGGATCGTGCCCAGCATAAACACGGTTAGTACCATCCCATCGGGCACACCGCTGGCCGCGATCCACAATCCCCATAGCGTCGGCCACAGTAGCAGCAGGATGCCGATGGGGCGATTGAGCCTGACCAGTTTTGTGTAGGCAATGAGTCGGTTCATGATCGGTCTATGCAATCACGGTCTGTGCAATCACCGAGTAGGCCGCGCTTGGCAAACCTAAAAATACCTCTGTCACCAGCAGCGCCCGGCCCTGTTTTATAAACACGCTGCGCCGCGCCCATAATGTTTTGGTGATAACAGGTGCTACGGCGGCTGCGCGCTGATAAAGCGGATGGCGCGCATCAAGTTTTTTATATTCCATGGGCAGTCGGGACACGGTGGGGTCCTGGAACAGCATGGCCCCCAACGGTTGCGAGCCCAGCCGCGAGAGCCCGCGCCAGGCGGTACGCAAATCGGCGCGTGCGACCACGCTGTGGGCAAATACCAGCGGTGTGTTGCCATCACGCAGCAGCACCTCACGCACCACCGCATATTCATGCACTCGTACCTGCAGTTCGCGACGTTCATCGCGATGGGGGGGTTGCAAGCGCTGCGTAATCCGCAGCAGATTAAATTGCGAAACCTCGGACATAATGCGTGCGGTCAGCGAGCCGCGATCAGCCAGCCATGCATGCAACGGATGCGGATGCGGTGGCGGCGCGCCATGCCACGCTCCCAGGCGCATGAGGCGCAGCGTTCTCATGCTTTCAGATAATGCTGGCGTGAGCCGAGCCAGCGGGCAAGGTGTTTATCGGCAGCGGCAGGGTCGTGCTTGAGCAGCCAATCGGACGCATCACGCGCAGCCTCCAGCAAATCAATATCGCGTTCAAGATCGGCAAAGCGCAGCAGCGGCGCGCCGGATTGACGTGCCCCCAGATGCTCGCCGGGGCCGCGCAGCAGCAAATCCTGCCGCGCAATTTCAAAGCCGTCCGTGTTTTCAAAAATCAC
>JAYWCO010000238.1:0-11310 GCA_043780475.1 Burkholderiales bacterium
GATGATATGACCACCCGAAATCGTAAAGACATGTTTGATGCCTTCCTGCTTCAGCATCTTCGCGATAATCTGGCCACCGGTAATCGTCTCGGCGGGCGCACTGCTGTCGTTCGCAGCGTTGGTTTCACTAACTGCCATGTTCTATCTCCTTATTTCTTATTCCCCGCAACGCGAAGCGATGCGCTTATTATTGGCTCAATGCCTGATACATTAAGTGATGAATTGGGTCAGCAAAGGTTGTCACAATACGAGGGCATACATTCACCAGAAAAACAATCTAAAATTTGAATGAAGCTTTATCAACAAATTACTTTAAAAAACTATTGCTGCAGAAACGCGCCGCTTTGAATAACCAGTTACATCATAAAAACGCTGTCCACGACACGCCTTGATTCCTGTCAATCCACCCTCTATAGATTGCTTCCCGTCATGACTTTTCTGAGCAACCATCCACAACGTGATCTGATTCGCTTGCAGCTTGCGCGCAATATTGTGCTGCGCACGCTTAAACCCCGCGCCTTCGCCGAGCTCGAAAAATTATTGGAAATCGTTGAATGCAAGAAAGGTGATTTGCTGCTGGGCCAGGGCGATCACGATATGGAACAATATTTTGTATTGGAAGGGGTCTTGAAACGCGTGGTCGCCAATCAGGAAGGCAAGGAGATGATCCTGCGCTTTTCCAAAGAAGACGATATGGACACCAGTTATGCGGCATGGAAGCTGCGCACTCCCGCGCCGTATTCGATCCGCTCCGTGACCAAGGCGCGAGTAGCCAAGCTGTCCATGGAAACCTGGGGAGAGTTTCTGGAACGTCACCCCGCAATCAAAGGTGATTTTGAATATGAAGTGATGCATCTGATGTCGGAAGTCATGTCGCACACCATTACCCTGCACCTGCTGGACGCAGCAGGCCGCCTGCAACGTTTTTTACGCAAACATCCTGATTTATATGAACGCGTGCCGATGAAAGAATTGGCATCGCACCTGAATCTGTCCGCAGAAACCATGTCACGCCTGAAGCAAAGAGGCAAAGTGCAGGCTATTTTAGCAAGATAAAAATACCTCGCCCGGCTTATACAGTTTCAACAGCGCGAGCTGCCGTTACAGAGATATTGCCCATACAGTTTTTACATTTTGCACGGGTGATATTTTTATGCTGACTCAGTCAGGGCTGCGTTGGCCGTGATATTAAAGTAGCTAAGGTCATTTTGGTGCGCAGCGGTTTCAGCACAAACAGCGCGAGCACCGCAGCCAACCCATTCAGCCCGGCCGCCATATAAAACACCGCGTGCCAACTCCCTGTTGACGCCGTAATCATGCTGGTGAACGGCACGATCACCGCTGCCGTACCTTTTGCCGTATATAGCAACCCCGCGTTAGTAGCCGCGAATTTGGAACCATAGGTGTCGGCACAGGTGGCAGGAAACAGGCTGTAGATTTCGCCCCACGCAAAAAACACCAGCCCCGTCAACAACACAAAGAGTAACGGGTCGGCACCGAATTGCGCCAACATGACAATGCCGACAGCCTCAATCCCGAAGGCGATGAACATGGTGTTTTCACGCCCGATATGGTCTGACACCCAGCCAAAGAAAGGCCGCGTTACCCCATTCAACACACGATCAATCGTCAATGCGAAGGTCAACGCCGGTAAAGTCAGACCGAGGATGGATACCGGCACATCGGCGATATGTAAATCTTTCGCAATCGGCCCTAACTGTGCGGTGGCCATCAAGCCGCCGGCAGCCATCATCACAAACATGGCGTACATCAGCCAGAACACCGGCGTTTTAATCATTTCCTGCCATTTAAAATCGCGCTTGGTCTGGATTAAAACAGCAATCTGCGGCACGTCTGATTTTTTGGGCGCCAACAATCCAAATGAAAGCAAAAATACTATTAAGCCCTGGCCAATACCGAAGTATAAGAACGCGGCTTCATAGCCACTGGTTTTGATAATCGCCTGAATCGGAATAATGGTCAGCGCCGAGCCCATGCCAAACCCGGCCGCAGTCAGGCCCGCCGCCAAGCCGCGACGATCCGGAAACCACTTCAGCGCATTACCCACACAGGTGCCATAGACGGCACCCGCGCCCACCCCACCTATGGCGGCGGCGATATACAACATCGTCAGCGAATTCGCATAGGCATTCATCACCCAGGCGATGCCCACCAGAATGCCGCCAACCATCACCACCGGGCGCGGGCCAAATTTATCAACCAAATAGCCTTCAATGGGCACCAGCCAGGTTTCAGTCAGGACAAAAATGAAAAAGGCCCATTGGATAGCCGCTTTGCCCCAGCCATATTTAGCATCCAGCGGATTTACAAACAGCGTCCAGCCATATTGCAGATTGGCAATCATCGCCATGCAGACGATGCCCAAAAAAAGCTGCAGCCAACGATTAATCACCGGCTTGCCGACACCCCTCATTGCTGCGTCCATCTCTGCGTCCATCTTTGTCTCCTCCAGAGAATAAATAATTATTTTCAAAAGACATTTTCATCTGCAAGAAGAGTTTCCTCGCGTCATTATTTTTTTGTCTTGATCAATATCATCCCGGCAAATCCGTTGCACAAGCAGCCGCAGAAGCCGCATAAACAGCACGCCGACTTGATAAAACAACGGAGCTACGACGGACTCGACGAGTGATGCCGTTTAGACAACATCGTGCCGACACCGACCACAATCAAGGCACAAAACGCCGGCATGGCATATTCCATCCAGGCCGCGTTTTGCTCGATCCAATGTTTATCAACAGGATCGGTAATCGCCATTTCGCCGGCCACAAATCCCAGCAGGGCCGCACCCATCATGATGATAAACGGGAAACGCTCCATCACTTTTAACAGCACCGTACTGGCAAAAATAATCAGCGGGATGCTAATCGCCAAACCCAGCGTCAGCAGTAAAATGTCGTCCTTCGCTGCAGCAGCGACGCCGATCACATTATCCAGGCTCATCACCAAATCGGCGATCAAAATCGTTTTGATCGCAGCACCCAGGTGGGCATGACTTTGCACACTGCCGTCGTCCTCATCCTCGGGCACCAACAGCTTGATGCCGATCCAGATCAGCAGCAGCGCACCAATAATTTTAAGCCAAGGTAGGGCCAGCAGCTTGACCGCAAAAATTGTCAGAATTATCCGCATGATGATGGCCGCGCCGCTGCCCCAAAATATGGCATTTTTCTGCCGCTCTGGCGGCAAACTGCGCGCGGCCAGTGCAATCACCACGGCGTTGTCACCCGACAAGACGATATTAATGCCAATAATTTTAAGCAGGGCCGACCAGAAGTCGGTGGTGAGGACAGCGGCAAATAAGTCCATAATTTTTATTTATTGATGAATTAACGCGTAAAGCTGAAGGCAAAAACATCATTCAGCCAAAAAATAACGAGCAACGTCCTGAGCTGTACCGTGCACCATGCAATGAAACCAACGCAAGCGTGTCATTGACTATAAAATAATACCTTGATATCAAGCCAGCCCGTTTTGAGCTTCATACGTTGTATACCTAGCGACACTCTTGCTTATTGGATGATCAGACCAACATGCGCACCTCAGTTTCATGGACATTCTTTGTGCAACTCGTTGTGCGATCTATGGCACTCATATTTTTATGGGTGTGCAGCAACAGCTTTGCGCAACGTATTGATACCACTCTGTCCGCGATGCCAGCGGCGCAAATTGTATCCCCATCCCCATCCCCATCCCCATCCCCATCTCCATCTTCTGGAACGGCGGCTCTCGATCTTGAGGTACTGGCGGCAAAAAAAGCCTTTGATCGCCGCGATCTCCGTGCGCTGGACGCAGCGCGTGCCAAACTTGCTTCCCGCCATCCTTACCCACATCCACTCGCGCCCTATGTTACCTACTGGTGGCTGTCAGCCAATTTAGCCAGCGCCGGCAGCTTCGCGTTAGCACAAGCAACCGCGATCCAAAGTTTCATAGTCACGAACGCGGATACGCCGCTTGCCGATAGTTTGAGCCGCGACTGGCTTAAGGTTTTAGGCAATCTGGGGCAATGGTCACTATTCAACGCCGCGCTACCGCAAATGATCGGCGATGATGCCGAGATCACCTGCCAAGCATGGCGCTATCGGCTGCTGCAAAACGGGGCAACTGACCGCGACACGGTGGCCGAAGCCCGCACCGCCTGGAATGCTGGCAAAGCCGCTCCGGGTGTCTGTTATGCCGTGTTCCAAAGTATCTACTCAGCCAACGGCTTGTCCAGCAACGATATTTGGCGGCGGGTGCGCGTGCTGCTGGAAAACAATCAGGTGAATGATGCGCGTCAAAGTGCCGCGTTGCTGAAGACCTTACCCGCCAGCTTTGAGCGAACCACGGCAGCGATCAACCTGGATGCCGGGCGTTATCTGCTGCATGAAAAACCTGATGCAAGCTCGCCCGCCTCGGTTGAGCTGTATCTTTACGCGGTGGCCCGCCTCGCTCGCAGCGATGCCAGCCGGGCCGCAGAACTGCTCGAAAAGCAGGCCGCACAGTTAAGCCCGAATGATCGTGCCTATGCGTGGGCCGAAGTAGGACTTTATGGCGGCATGCAGCATGAGCCTGCTACCTTAAGCTGGTTTCAACGTGCCGATAATGCGCTGCTCAATGACACTCAGGCCGCCTGGAAGACCCGCGCCGCACTTCGTGCAGGCAATTGGTTGCAGGTACGGGAAACGATTCAAGTGATGTCGAGTACCGAGCAACGTGAGCCGCCGTGGCGCTATTGGTTGGCACGCGCATATGAAAAAAAGCCGTTTGAAGGCAGCGCTGAATTAGCCAGGAGCCTGAAAGAATCCCTGGCCCGCGAAAATAATTTTTATGCGCTGCTGTCAGCTGAAGAGCTGGGCACGCCGGGGACAACTGCGCGCCCCAATTGGCAAGGCTACAAGCCAACCAAAGCTGAAGTGGATGCCATGGGTTCGCGCGCGGGCATGCAGCGGGTGTTGGCGCTTTATCGTCTGGAATTGAAGCCGGAAGGTTTGCGCGAATGGGCTTTCGCCACCCGCAATTTTAATGATCAGGAATTGCTCGCGGCGGCCGAGCTTGCGCGTCGCAACAATATTCCGGATCGCGCGATCAGCGCAGCGGATCGGACGCTGGCGTTGCATGATTTTTCGCAGCGCTTTCCGATTCCTTACCGTGATAGTTTGCAACCCAGCGCCAGCAGTAATCAGCTGGATGAAGCGTGGGTTTACGGACTGATCCGGCAGGAAAGCCGCTTCATGGCTGATGCCAAATCACGCGTCGGCGCGATGGGCCTGATGCAGCTCATGCCCGCTACCGCGAGCTGGGTCGCCAAGCAAATGGGCCTGAAAGATTTTTCATCAGGCCGGGCGCTGGATGTGCCGGTCAATTTAAATCTCGGCACTTTTTATTTGCGTCATGTGCTGGAAGATTTAGGCCATCCGGTATTGGCCACGGCGGCGTACAACGCCGGGCCGGGGCGCGCCCGCCGCTGGCGCGCTGAGAGCCCGCTGGAAGGCGCCATTTATGCCGAGACCATTCCGTTCGCCGAAACCCGCGACTATGTCAAAAAGGTCATGGTCAATAAATGGTATTACCGCCATCGCTTCGGTGCGGCGCCGATGACGTTGACGGACATCATGGGCGTGGTGCCGGGACGCAATAATAGTAGTGCGCGCAGCGCCAATACTGCACGCGCTGCCAACACCAGTAACATCGCAGCGGCGCCTGATAAGGCTGCAACTGCGGCACCCGACAATGCCGCGGCGGCACTGGCGGCGACGACGCTGATTAAAGCCGCGCCGACGCTTGATCAATTCAACCTGAATTCAAAATAACACCAGAATAATTTACCCATGATCATCAAAAAAATATTGCTGCTGGGCGGCTCAGGATTTGTTGGCACCGCCGTTGCCGAACAACTCGTCGCACGCGGATATTTTGTAACCGTACCGACGCGGCTGCTTAAGCGCGCCAAACATTTATTGATGCTGCCGACTATTGATATAGTCGAAGCCGATATTCATGATGAAATTACTTTGCTGAATTTAGCCCAGCAGCATGATGCAGTGATCAACCTCGTCGGCATTTTGCATGGCGATTTTGAACGCGAACATGCGGCGTTCCCAAAGCGCGTTGCAGAAATTTGCGTGAAGGCGGGCGTGCCGCGTTTGATTCAAATGAGTGCGCTCAATGCTGATATTAACGGCGCTAGCGAATATCTAAAATCGCGCGGACGTGGCGAGGCAGCGGTGTGGGCGATTGCCAAAACCAATCCCCAGCTCAAAGTCACGATGTTCCAGCCCTCGGTAGTGTTTGGCGAACACGATGCATTTCTTAATATGTTCATGGGCCTCATCAAGTTCTTCCCGTTGATTCCGTTGGGCTCGCCTGATGCAAAATTTCAACCGGTTTGGATCGGTGACGTGGCACGCGCCATCGCCATGAGTGTGGCAATGTACGCGACCGAGGGCCAGACCTATCCGCTGGTAGGGCCGCAGGTTTACACCCTGAAAGAGCTGGTCGAATTCATGATCGATTTATCTGGTAAAGCCCGCGCCGTGATCGGCTTGCCGGCGAGTTTATCGATGCTGCAGGCGATGGTGTTTGAACGCCTGCCAGGCAAATTAATTACCCGCGATAATCTGCGCTCGATGAGCGTGCCGAGCACCTCAGCGGTATCGTTCCCCGCTATTTTCGGTCCGGCCAGCGATATGGAAAGCACCGTGCGCGGCTATCTGAAAAGTCGGGTGGGCCGCGCCCAATATCCACGCTTTCGTGGCGATTGAGTTTTACTAAAACTATCTTCAAACATTTCTATCCACTCAACAGAAAACGCTCCATGTCCCTTAGCCTGGTGATTGCCAATAAAAATTATTCATCCTGGTCGATGCGGCCCTGGGTGTTGCTCAAACAGTTTGATATTCCTTTTGACGAAGTGATGCTGAAATTTCACAGCCGCGAGTGGGATGATTTTTTAGCGCGTTACTCACCGTCACGCATGGTGCCGGTGCTGTGGAACGGTCGCCCCGGTAGCGGCGAAGCTACCTGGGAATCAATCTCGATTATGGAAGCGATTGCTGAATGGTATCCGCACCTGCCGGTTTGGCCACGTGATGCACAGGCGCGCAATCGGGCGCGCTGCATGGTAGCCGAGATGCATGCGGGCTTTCGTCCGCTCCGCACCGCCATGCCAATGAATATTCGCGCGCAGCTACGCGGCCTGGGCATGACGCCAGAGGTAGCCACCAATATCGCGCGCATTGAAGCACTATGGCGCGATGCCCGTGAAAATTTTGGGGCCAGAACATCGTCGCCGTTTTTGTTTGGTGAGTTCTCCGCCGCCGACGCCATGTTCGCGCCGGTGGTGATGCGCTTTGCCACCTATCAGCCGAAATTAGCACTCGATACCTTGACCTACTGCGAGGCAGTCAAAACAGCGCCCGGTGTGGCGGCGTGGATTGCCGGGGCGATGGCTGAAACTGAATTTGTGGCCGATGATGAACCGTATAATGCCGCCGCGAAACTCTAGCATTGACGGACTTCTTGGAGCATTTATGCCTAAAATGTCTCTACAGTGCTCGAGTTTCATAATTTTATCGCGCATGAGCGCACCTGACATCGCCCCATGAAAACCTATCTTGTTGGCGGCGCAGTACGCGATGAATTACTCGGACTGCCGGTGCAGGACCGCGATTATGTCGTGGTCGGCGCGAGCGTCGAGCAGATGCTGGCGGCAGGCTACACCGCAGTAGGTGCTGATTTTCCGGTGTTCCTGCACCCGCAAACGCATGAGGAATATGCGCTCGCCCGCACCGAACGTAAAACTGCGCCGGGCTATAAAGGTTTTGTCTTTCATACCGCCACCAATGTGACGTTGGCGCAGGATTTGCAGCGGCGCGATTTGACGATTAACGCAATGGCGCGCGATACCCACGGCCATCTGATTGATCCATATAGCGGCGAAGCCGATTTACATCACAAATTATTGCGTCATGTCAGCGATGCATTCAGCGAAGACCCAGTACGGATTTTACGCGTGGCCCGCTTCGCCGCGCGCTTTGCAACACTCGGTTTCAAGGTCGCCGAAGAGACCATGGCGCTGATGCGCAGTATGGTGGCCAACGGCGAAATTGATCATTTAGTACCGGAGCGGGTCTGGCAGGAGCTGGCGCGTGGCTTGATGGAAGCGACGCCCTCGCGTATGTTTGAGGTGCTGCGTGAATGCGGTGCGCTACAGCGACTGTTGCCGGAAGTTGATAAATTATTTGGCGTGCCACAGTCCGTCAAATCGCATCCTGAAATCGATACTGGCGCGCATGTGATGATGGTGCTACAAGTCGCCGCGCAACAACATACCGCGCTGCCGATCCGCTTCGCCGCCTTGACCCATGATCTCGGCAAAGGCGTGACGCCGACCCAATATTTACCGCATCACCCCAATCATGAAATAGAAAGTGTGGCGCTCGTGAATCAGCTATGCGCGCGCTTGCGCGTACCGGGCGACTGTCATGATCTAGGCGTCATGGCCGCACGCTGGCATGGTCAGGTACATCGCGCATTAACACTGAATGCCGCGCAGTTGCTGGCACTGATGGATGGCACCGATGCGTTGCGGCGGCCGACGCGTTTCACGCAATTGCTGGATACCTGTCGATGCGATCACCAGGGCCGTTTGGGGTTTGCCGATGCGCCTTATTTACAGCATGTTTATTTGCAGACTGCATTGACCGAGCTGCAAGCGCTGGATCAGAGTGCTGTTGCAAAATCGGCTAAGCCGGATTTGATTGCAGAGGCGGTGTGCTTAGCCAAATTAAATCTCCTGCAAAAATTTATAGACAAACACAGGGAACCAATATGAGCAATCTGACCCACGCAATCCGTATTCATGAGCATGGCGGCCCTGAGGTCATGAAATGGGAAACTGTTGAGATCGGTGCGCCTGGCCCAGGCGAGGTGCGCATCAAACACACCGCGGTGGGCTTGAACTATATCGACACCTATCACCGTTCGGGGCTGTACAAAATCCCGTTGCCCACCGTGCTGGGCCGTGAAGGTGCGGGCGTGGTCGAAGCAGTTGCCCGCGACGTACTTGATATAGCCGTGGGAGATCGCGTTGCCTATGCGGCATCACCGATTGGCTCCTATGCGGAGGCACGCCTGATGCCGGCTAATCGCGTCGTTAAAATTCCGGACAATGTCACCGATCAGCAGGCCGCGTCGATCATGCTCAAAGGCATGACCGCGCAATACCTGATTCGCCGCACCTACCGCGTCAAGCCTGGCGACACTATTTTGTTTCACGCCGCCGCCGGTGGGGTCGGTTTGATGCTGTGCCAATGGGCCAAACATGTGGGCGCCACCGTCATCGGCACGGTCGGCAGCGATGCGAAAGCCAAGCTCGCCAGCGTCAATGGCTGCGATCATGTGATCAACTATTCCACCGAAGATTTCGTCGCGCGAGTTGCTGAAATAACCAACGGCAAAAAGTGTGATGTGGTGTATGACGGCGTGGGCAAAGACACGTTTTTGAAATCACTCGATTGTGTGCGCCCACGCGGATTGGTCGCGCTATTCGGCAATGCCTCCGGCAAAGTTGAGCCGCTTGATCTGGGCATACTGGCGGCCAAAGGCTCACTTTTCGTCTCGCGCCCTACCCTCGACACCTATGTCGCCACCCGTGAAGATTTAGTCGCTACGGCTGATGAATTATTCGATGTGGTTGGACGCGGTGTGGTGAAGATCGAGATTAATCAAACCTACCCATTGAGCGAGGCCGCCCAGGCGCATCGCGATCTGGAAGCCAGAATGACCACCGGCTCTACGGTATTATTGCCTTGATTACCGGCCAGGGATGATGATGAGTTGATAATTAAAAGCTTGTTTATTTGAGCATTTGATAACTATACGAGGAGAACACCATGTTTCGTAAACACCTGATCGCGATCACCGCGATCGCAAGCGCTGCACTGGCGCTCATGGCTGGCACAGCCTCTGCCCAGTATCCCAATAAACCGGTCAAACTCATCGTGCCGTTTGCACCGGCGGGCACCACGGACATCGTGGCCCGCATTGTGGCGGATCAGCTTTCCAAGGAGCTGGGACAAACCGTTATTGTTGAAAATCGCGCGGGTGGTGGCGGCGCAGTCGGCGCTGATGTGGTGGCCAAATCCGCCCCCGATGGCTATACCTTAGGCGTTGCAACTGTCTCAACTATGGCGGTAAATCCGGCCGCCAATGCACGCATTCCTTATAACAACTTTACGGACTTTATACCGGTCACAAAATTTGTGGCAGTGCCCAATGTGCTGGCCGTACATCCTTCCGTCCCGGCCAAAGACTATAAAGAATTTGTAGCCTTACTGAAAAAGAACCCGGGCAAATATTCTTTCGCCACTTCTGGCACAGCCGGTATCGGCCACATGATGGGCGAGCTATTCATGTCAGCCACGAATACAGATATGGTGCATATTCCCTACAAAGGCGCCGGGCCGGCGGTGCTGGATGTGGTCGGCGGCCAGGTGCCGGTGTTGTTTGATAACCTGCCTTCCTCAAAGTCGCAGATTGATGCGGGCAATATGCGTCTGCTGGCAGTCGCAGCCCCCAAGCGTTTAGCGGCTTATCCGAATACACCCACCTTTGCCGAGTTAGGTATTCCCGAGGTAAATGACCCGGCCTGGTACGGCATGGTCGTGCCTGCCAAAACCCCTAAAGATATTGTCGACAAGCTTTACGCGGCATCGGTCAAGGCAGTTAATAACCCGGCCACCCGCGATAAGCTCGCGCTGCAAGGCGCTGAACCTGTCGCCAATACACCGGCCGAATTTGCCAAAGATATTAAAACTGAATACGACAAGATGAAAGCGATCGTCGTCAAAAAGGGCATTAAGCTCGACTAGCATATTATTCGCGCTGGAGGCAGTAAATCAGAAAAGGTAGAGCAAACAAAAGCCAGCCACCGGCCCATCAAATAAATAATTTCCAATAGACGATTATTGGCCCCCTATGGGTCGACAATCGTCAGGCACAATGAACCTATCCCACGAACGGGGGATAGCGTGGAATGCGAGCGTGAGCGTTAATACCAATGTCTCTTAAAATCAGAAAAGCACTCATGACTCGCGTACTAATTGTTGAAGATGACGCGGCCTTCCGGGATCGCTATGCGGCCATTCTGGCGCAAGATCCTGCGTTTGAGGTGGTCGCCAGTGTCGGCACCGGGGGCGAGGGCATGGCCATGCTGGATTTGCGCAAGCCCGATGTGTTGTTGGTGGACTTAGGGCTGCCTGATATATCCGGTATGAGTGTGATTCAGCACGCCACCAAAACATTACC
>JAYWCO010000239.1:0-1706 GCA_043780475.1 Burkholderiales bacterium
TTCAGCCGGATGATGAAGCCGCAGGAACACGCGACGCAAAGTTTCGTTCAACGCTTTTTGATCAATTTGCATCGACCAAGCCTATCATCTCGACCTTACGGCGACAGAACCAATTTTGAGGCTGACATCATGGAAAAAATTATGACTAAATAAAAAATGCAGATTGTTATCTGCATTTTTTCAGCTGCCTGAACTTTATCGGATTCTACCGAACAACACGTAATGTAACCGAAGTATTGAGCAATTGCTGCCTTTGTATGACTTGATAAAAGGCATACATGATTGACTCATCACGTTTTGCCCTACCCTTTCAAAATCTCCACCGCCGCATTGTGCCCAGGAATTCCGGTTACACCGCCGCCTGGATGGGTGCCTGCGCCGCATTGAAACAGGCCGTGGATAGGCGTGCGGTAATTGCCATAACCCAGCACGGGGCGTGCGCTGAAGAGTTGGTTTAGCGATAACTTGCCGTGGAAAATATCGCCGCCGATCAAACCAAATTTACGCTCCAGATCGAGTGGTGAATGGATTTGTCGGGCGATGACGCTGGCTTTGAAATTGGGTGCGAATTTATTCACGGTGTCAATCATGAGATCAGCCACTTGCTCGCGCGCATCGTCCCAGCTCGCGCCATTTGGCAAGGTGGGCGAAACATGCTGACAAAAAAGACTCGCGACATGCTGGCCATTGGGGGCCAGCGAATCATCAACCGTGGATGGAATGAGTATCTCGACAATCGGGTTTTTCGACCAGCCGTAGGTGCGCGCGTCGAAATAGGCTTGCTCCATATACTGCATGGATGGGGCCATGATGATGCCCGATGAATGATGCGGCCCCGGCTCTGGCAGGCAGGTAAAACGCGGCAGTTCATTCAGTGCCACATTCATGCGAAAGGTGCCGGAGCCGCACTGGTAGGCGTTGATCCGCTGATTGAATTCAGGCGGAACATCCTGCGGGGCGACGATTTTCTGGAACAGTAATTTGGGATTGAGATTGGAGACGACGCGCTTGCTATATAGCTCTGTGCCATCGTCCAGCACCACTCCCTTAGCCGCGTTATTTTCCACCAGTAATCGCGCTACGCTGGAATCGGTGGTGATCTCGACACCACGCAGGCGCGCCTCAGCAGCGATGGCCTCGGTGATCGCGCCCATGCCGCCAATGGCGTGGCCCCAAATACCCTGCTTGCCGTTGACTTCACCGAACACATGATGCAACAACACATACGCCGAGCCGGGCGTGTAAGGCGAGGCAAAATTACCGACAACGCTGTCAAAACCGAAGCAGGCTTTGATCGGTGCGGATTCAAACCAATCATCGAGCATCTCGCCTGCGCTCTGGGTAAAGAGATTCAGCACATCACGGCGCGCGGCCATATCGAGCGATTTAAAACGCGTGCCGATTTTGAGCGCCTGAAAAATATCAGCCACTCCGCCGCCTACATTAGGCGGTGTTTCCAGCAGTAAATCCTTGAGCACTGCGGCCACCCGATCCAGCATAGCGTAATAGGCAGGCAGCTTATCAGCATCGCGTTTTGAAAACCTTGCCACCTCGCGCTGTGTGGCCTCAAGACTGCCGCCAACCTTGAGATATTCAGTATCACTCAGCGGCAAAAAATTTGAGTAGGGTCGCTCCACTACGCGCAAGCCGTGTTCATGCAATCGCAAATCACGAATGATTTTAGGGTTCAGTAAACTCACCGTGTA
>JAYWCO010000240.1:0-10890 GCA_043780475.1 Burkholderiales bacterium
GGATCCCACGCCGATGCGCGTAAAAATCCGCTGGGCCCTTGATCGTATCGAATGCGGCAATCGGCGTTTTGCAAGCGCGTGATCAGCGGCGCCAGCGCATCAACCATAAATGCGGGATGGCCGCGTCCGTCAGTCTGGAAATTCTCTTCTTCACCTAGGTGCAGATTAAAACCGCTTTGCGTAAGCCATGCACCACTGGGTGAAAGTCCGGCCGGTTTTTCGACGCGCTCGAATGCGAGCAGATCGACATAAAAAGCCAGCGCATCGGCGAGCCGCCCGGCGGGGAATGAAATCTGCAAATGATCAAGGCCGGTAATCATGGCTTATTCCTTCTTGGCGAACAAAGCATCAAGCTTTTGTTCATAGGCGTGATAGTTCAAATATTCATACAACTCAGCGCGGGTTTGCATCAAGGGCACCACATTTTTCTGGGTGCCTTCCTCGCGTAATACCTTGTAAAAATTCAGCGCAGCGGCGTTCATGGCGCGATAGGCGCCGCAACAATAAAGCGCAATATCGACACGACCCGCGCGTAGTTCCTCGAGCGTAAAAAATGGGGTAGAACCAAACTCAGTCAGGTTGGCCAGAATGGGTACTTTCACCGCATCACGAAATTGTCGGTACATGTCCAAAGTAGTAACGGCTTCGGGGAAAATCATATCGGCCCCGGCCTCAACATAGGCGCAAGCACGATCAATCGCAGCCTGCAAGCCTTCAGCGGCGAGCGCATCAGTGCGGGCCATCAGTACAAAACTGGCATCGGTTTTTGCATCAACCGCGGCCTTGATACGGTCGACCATTTCCTGCGTGCTCACCACTTCTTTACCCGGCCGATGTCCACAGCGTTTGGTGCCGACCTGATCTTCCATATGTACCGCGGCCACGCCCGCCTTGGTGAAGCTGCGAATGGTGCGGGCGATGTTGAAGGCGCCGCCCCAGCCGGTGTCAATATCGACCATTAGCGGGATGCTGGTGACGTCGGTGATGCGCCGCGCATCGGTCAACACATCCTCCATCGTGCTGATGCCGAGGTCTGGCATGCCGAGTGAATTGGCTGCAACGCCACCGCCCGATAAATACAGCGCTTTAAAGCCGGTCTGTTCGGCCATGCGCGCCGCGTAGGCATTGATCGCCCCAACCACCTGCAGCGGCGATTCATCGATAACAGCTTGGCGGAATTTCGCGCCGGCGGAGAGAGTCATGGTGTTTTCCAATGGCCAGTAAGGGGAAGATTAATATTTTTTGATAAAACTACTTTATCCATGAGGTTCTCCGGGCATTTTTTCCTCAAAAACCACGCCAGATATAGAGTTTGTAAAATTTTTTGCGTACCGGCAACCTCAGGTTAAGAGAAAAAAGCTCGCATCGCATCATCCGGTATTCTAACCTGCGTCACCTGCGCTTTTTGCAGCAGCTCCCAGAAGTAGCGATAGGTCGCACGATCATGCAGCTCACCCTGATATTGAATCGGGCCCCAATCAACAGCTTGCGCGGCAAGCAGAATATGAGCGGCATCATCGACTGCCGATAAATCCGGTTGCATTGCTTCGACAATTGCTAATATTTGCGCCGGATAAATAGACCACATCCGCAAAAAGCCGAATTCGTTTCGAGCGCGACGCGCATCGGCCAGCACCGCCTCGGTGTTTTTTAAGTCGAGGCAAACATTGTGCGCAGGCACAATACCGTTCGCCAACGCGGCGGCCACCACTTCTGCTTTAGCGCGCACCAACAGCTTGTGCTCGAACTGGCCAGGGGAACGCATGGCGCTGGCCGGAATCGCGCCATGATGCGCGGACACAAAATCCATCAGGCCAAAATCCAGCACCTCAATGTTGGGCAGTCTGGCGGTGCGCTGCACATCGCGCAGCGCACCGTGGGTTTCGATCAAAATATGGATCGGTATTTCGCGTCCGATATTCGCTTTCAGCGCGACCGTATGAATATGCGCCATCATAAGTTCAGCGTCTTCAAAGCAGGTCGATTTAGGGATCGTAATGTAGCGTAGAACCTTACCCGCACCGCCGACCAGAATATCGATATCAGCTTTCCAGTGCGGGTGTGAGAAATCATGAATGCGTGCGCCCGCCATCCGGTATTTATTGGCGTCACTGTTGAGCACACGCACAATCATTTCGGCGTGGGCTTGTTCCTGGCCCGCCTGCGCACCGTCTTCGCAATCACAGGTGATATCGAAAATAGGGCCGAGCTTATCCTGTAACTCAAGCGCTTTGCCGATCAGTTTTTCACTACCGGCAAAATGCTCGCAACCAGGGATAATCGGAAACGGCTTCTCGCCTGAAAACAGCGCGTCGTTGGGGTGTACCAGTAGCTTCATATTGGGTTCTTTCTTAAGCTTTTTGCAATGCTTCAGGATCAGTGTGCCAGTTAGCCGCGCAGCATCAATACGACCGGCGCGGCATGAGCACGGTGTAATTGAGGGATAGCACGACCGCTTCTGAATGGCTTTCAATGAGGTTGCTTGAGTCTGTAAAGGTTGTTGGGTGTGTTGAATTAGGATCAATATTTTTGATCCCCGTGAGAGTAAGTTGCAATGCCCCTAATTCATCATTAATCGGCCATTTGGCAGCGACGGTCGACATCGCATAAATAGTATCCCCCGCAAAGACAGGGTTGCTGTGTTGACCGCTGTTGATGGCGACAATCGACAGCAGGTTTTCCAGGCCGTCATAGCTCAGGGCTCGACAAATTGAAATGACATGTCCGCCATAAACCAAACGACGTCCAAAACGACTGCCTTGCATGTGATGTAAATCAACATGCACGCGCGCGGTGTTTTGATAAAGCCGGGTTGCCAAGGCGTGATCCGTTTCATCAAGGGTCATGCCCATCGGATGCTTGATCGTTTCGGTCAGCTGATAATCATCCCAAAACCGGTCGCTGCCCGTCATTTGCGGGCTCAACTCGCGGGGACGAATAAAGGCTGGAGTGGCCAGCGTCTCAGGTACCACCTTCGCCAGGAAATCGGGCACAGTTGCGGTGGTGGCTGCTGCTGTGGCGGTGGCGGCAGCGGTAGTTGCGGTTGCAGAGTCACGTTTATTGATCATCACCCATCGCGCCCAGGTCAGCAGGGTTTCATCGCGCTGGTTATAAGCCTGGGAGCGTACATAGACCACCCCGGTTTTACCGCTAGAATTTTCTTTCAGACCGATAATCTGCGTTTCGCAGCGCAGCGTGTCGCCAACATAAACTGGGCGTAAAAATCGACAGTCGGCATAGCCTAAATTGGCAACCGCGTTGTATGAAATATCCGGTACAGTTTTGCCGAAGGCCATGTTGAAAACCAGCAAATCATCTACCGGACAACGCGGGTAGCCTAGCCGTTGCGCAACGGTTTCGGCACAGTGCAGTGGTTGCCGCGCGCCGGTAAGCGCGATGTATAGCGCCACATCGCCGTCGGTAACAGTGCGCGGCGTGGCATGGTAAAAATGCTGGCCGACGCGATAGTCTTCAAAAAAATAACCCGTTAGTGGCCGCCGGGGCGGAACTAATGGAACGGTGCAGGTTGAAGAGACGGGGCTGCTCACGCCGATTCCAATTCCTTAATCATCTCGGCCAGCGCCAGCATGCGTTTTGCAGCGGCCACATGATGCTGCTCAACCAGGCGACCGTTCAGCATAATGGTGCCGCGACCTTCGCGATGTGCCTGATCAAGCGCTTCAATGACCTCATAAGCATAAGCAATCTCGGTTGATTTTGGGGTGAACGCATCATTGCAATACGCGAGCTGATTCGGATGAACCAGTGATTTGCCGTCAAAACCCAACTCACGCGTCAGGCGGCATGCCATCTCGAAGGAATGCATATCTTTGATATCCACACTAATGCCATCAACCACCGCGCGTTTATAAGCCCGCCCGGCCAATAAAACATGGGAAAGTGAATAGTGGAGCGGAATACGGTCAGGGGTTTTGCGACCATGAAGCTGCGTGATTAAATCGCTAGTGGCCATAATCAGACACGCAATCCGATCCGAAGCCGCCGCGATTTCTTCAGCGCGCAGCACCGCAATCGGGCTTTCAATCATCACCATAATCGGCATATTGTTCCCGCCCGCGCTATCCAGCAGTTTCAGGGCATCATGCACATCTTCTTTGCTTTCGATGTTCGGAAACAAAATGGCATCAGCACCGATATCGGCGACGGCTTTAACATCATCCATGCCCCACGGCGAATCCAGATCGTTGACGCGCACCACGCGCTCCCGACGGCCATAGCCGCCGGTCAGGATAGCCTCGACTACCTGCTTGCGTGAGAGTTCTTTGTTATCCACCAGCACGGAATCACCCAGATCAAAAATAACGGAATCGACGCGCAGCGTTCGCGCTTTGTTCAGAAACCGGGTGAAGCAACCGGGCACATAAAGCATGGAGCGTCGAGGGTGAAGAAACGGATTCATGCGATCCTTATGATCGGGTTGGTGGGTGAGAACGTAAACGGTAGTGGCGGTAATGGCGCTGCGGTGTGGCTGGTGAGTAAAATTATTTGCGCATTGCAACAATTTTACGCGCCGCCATTCCCAAAAGTCAATAACACTTATATCTTATATAAGACATAGGATATTGGGTTAGAATAAAAACATCGTGCTAGGATTAATTACACATAAGCTACATGTATGCAACACCACGCGACATCACGCGATACCACTCATACTGCCAAATTAGCTTGACCTATCATGTCAAAACCAACTGTTGCTCCCAATCTTCGGGCTGGCCGAAATATTCGTAGCGATGCCGCTAGCCTTGGCCAAGCGGTGACGCCGTCGTTAGGGCCGAGCTTTCGTCCGCTTTACGATCAAATCAAGATTTTGCTCACGCAAAGCCTGATTGCGGGCGAATGGAAGCCGGGCGATGCGATCCCGTCGGAGTTTGAGCTGGCTGCCCGCTATCGCGTTAGTCAGGGCACCGTGCGTAAAGCGATTGATGCGCTTGCGGCTGAAAATATTCTGATTCGCCGTCAGGGCAAGGGAACTTTTGTGGCGACTGACACCGAGCCCAATATTCAATATCGCTTTTTGCGCATCATCGCCAATAACGGTGAAAAGCATCATCCGACCACGCGTTTTATTGAGGTGAAGCGCGGTAAAGCCTCGACCGAGATCGCGCAGGTGCTGGGCATTAAACCCGGTGCGCCGGTGACGGCTATTCATCGCGTGCTGGTGTTTGCGGGCAAGCCGCTGATACTTGATGAAATTGTACTGGCAAGCGCTTTGTGTCCGGGGCTGACGCTGGCCAGGATTGAAGAATCGAGAGGCTCGATCTACAGTTTTTTTGAGACCGCCTATGGTTTGCGCATGATCAGGGCAGAAGAGCGTTTGCGCGCGGTCGCTGCTGATGAATTCGCCGCACACCAACTTGAGGTTGAGGTGGGCACGCCGCTGCTGAGTGTTGACCGGATTGCCTTCACCTATGGCAATAAACCCGTCGAGTGGCGGCGCGGGTTATGTTTGACGCACGGTTATTCTTACTACAATGAATTGGCTTAGTCAGGTTATCGCCCAAGCCTCGCTATGAAGATTTAATCGCTATTGCAAATCTTTGTTAGTGGCCTTGGTTAGCGCATCAATAATCCATTGATTAAGACTTTGCGCGTTCGCAGCAGCAGCAGCGGCAGCTGCTGCATGTACTTCAGGCGGAACCCGGATTAGCAGCTTGCCGGATGACTGCTTTTCGGGTTTAACGCCAATAGCGGCACAGGAGGCCAGGTAGTGATCGACGGCGAACTCAAAGTCTGCGCGCAATTCATCCACGCCAGCGCCATGAAACGAGAGTTGCTCGCTTAAGCCAACCACCACGCCCACAAAAATATGATCCCGCGAATCGTAATCGATACGTGCGGTATAACCTCGATATTTCATGATGTTACGCACGGCGATTCCATGATGAGAGGGCAGGAATAGGATTAAAAGCGGATTCCAAGCAAGCCTAATAGTATCAAATTATAGTATCACAAGGCAATTTGGCTTACGATCAAGCCGCGCCGCTTTTCCCGGATTTAATTTCTGTTGACTGGATAAAGATTTTTTTTATATTTTTCAATAAATTAGGCATCAGACCGCTGAAAAGTATGGTTTTTAAAGCGGCTATTACGGCTTAATCGGGTCAGGTCCATTTCAATTGCTTTTCAATCATTTCTCTGTGCAGCAGCGATCAATTCAGCTTAAAATTTGCTTTGGTCTGAATCGATGGTTTGATTTTGCTATACGGTTACAAATGGTGCTGGGTAATGACACTTGGCACTACATCAGCCACGCAGCGTAAGCACCCAGGCAACATCGCCACCATCGCTAACAAAGAAGGTAATTGTCATGTCAGTCAAATCCCAGGAACGTCCCAAGGTGCGTCCGAAGTATTACGACCTCAATCTGCTTAATTTACCTCTGCCCGCGCTGGTCTCTATTTTTCACCGTATTACCGGCATGGTGATGTTTTTGTTCATGATTCCAATCGCTTTGTATTTGTTGCAAGCGACACTAAAATCAGAATCAGGTTTTAATTTCTGGTCAAACGTGCTTAATTTTCCCCTCGTCAAATTAATCCTGCTGGGGTTCGTTTGGGCGTTCCTGCACCACTTCTTTGCCGGCCTCCGCTACTTGCTGCTTGATCTGCACATTGGGGTTACCAAGGTCGAAGCACGCACCTCGTCAATATGGGTGTTCATCCTCGGCGCTGTTGCTACCATTGGCTTTGGAGCGAGAATATGGTGAGCATGACTAAAACCGATAAACAGCCTGTCGGCGCGCATTACGGCTGGCGTGAATGGCTGGCGCAGCGCGTTACCGCGGTGATCATGGCGTTGTTCGCGATCATCATTTTTGGATTTTTTGTTATCAAGGGCGAAGTCAGCTATCTCGACTGGAAGGAACTCTTCAGCTCGCAATTGTTCCGAGTATTGGCGCTGTTATTCCTGATTTCGGTTTACTACCATGCTTGGATCGGGGTGCGTGATGTGTTGATGGATTACATCAAGCCGGTCGCGGTTCGCATCTCATTGCAGGTGATGGTTATTTTAGCGTTGGTCGGTTTCGCGATCTGGTCGATTGCGATTCTTTGGGCGTCGTAATAGGTATGTATTTAAGGCTTGTTTAATGGCTGTAGCAGCCTAGTTCCAGTAAATCAGGCGGATTCCCTTGCGCCATGTTGGCGAGTGTGGGCGATGTCAAGAGCGTAGTCAGTTATGCAAAAAATCTCTTCATTCAAAATCACTCAATAAGGCAATATCGAAATGGCTAATCCAGCATCCATTCCCGTCAGAAAATATGACGCTGTGGTCGTCGGCGCAGGCGGCTCCGGGCTCCGCGCCGCATTGCAACTTTCCACCGCGGGTTTAAAAGTAGCGGTGCTGTCAAAAGTATTTCCTACCCGTTCGCATACGGTTGCGGCGCAGGGCGGCGTGGGGGCCTCACTCGGCAATATGGGTGAAGACAACTGGCACTGGCATATGTATGACACCATCAAAGGCTCCGACTGGCTGGGTGACCAGGATGCGATCGAATTCATGTGCAAAAAAGCGCCTGAGGCCGTGCGCGAGCTGGAGCATTTCGGCATGCCGTTTGATCGTAACGAAAACGGCACGATTTATCAGCGGCCCTTTGGTGGGCACACGCAAAATTTTGGCGAGAAACCGGTGCAGCGTTCATGTTGCGCGGCGGATCGTACGGGGCATGCGATGTTGCATACGCTCTATCAACGCAATGTGTTTGCGAACACGCAATTTTTTGTCGAGTGGATGGCGCTGGACATGATTCGTAATGAAGCGGGCGACGTACTCGGCGTGACCGCGATGGAAATGGAAACCGGCGAAACCATGATTTTCCAGGCCAAGGCCACCGTGTTTGCAACCGGCGGCGCCGGACGTATTTATGCCTCATCGACTAACGCTTATATCAATACCGGCGACGGTCTGGGGATGGCTGCACGGGCAGGTATTCCGCTCGAAGATATGGAGTTCTGGCAATTTCACCCAACCGGTGTGGCGGGCGCAGGCGTGCTGATCACCGAAGGCGTGCGCGGCGAGGGTGGCATTTTGCTGAACGGTAATGGCGAACGCTTTATGGAACGCTATGCACCCACCATGAAAGATCTGGCGTCACGCGATGTGGTTTCGCGCGCCATGGCAACCGAAATCAAAGAAGGCCGAGGTGCGGGTCCCAACAAAGATTATATTTTGTTGAAGCTGGATCATCTCGGGCCTGAAGTGATCAATAAACGCCTGCCTGGCATTCGTGAAATCGCGATGAAGTTTGCCAATGTTGACCCGATTAAAGAGCCGATTCCGGTGGTGCCAACCTGTCACTACCAAATGGGCGGCATTCCAACCAATTATCGCGGTGAAGTGGTGGTTCCAAAAGACGGCAACCCGAACGCGGTCGTGCCCGGTTTTTACGCGGCTGGCGAAGTCGGTTGCGCATCGATTCACGGCGCGAATCGTCTGGGTACCAATTCACTGACTGATTTGCTGGTGATGGGTAAATCAGCGGGCGACTCGATGATTGAATTTATTAAACAAAACCCTGAGCATAAAGACTTGCCAGCTGATGCAGGCCAAGCTTCACTGGCACGTTTGGCCAAGCTTGAAAATCAGCAAAACGGTGAGAATGTGCATGCGGTTGGAGATGCGATGCGCCAGACCATGCAAGCACATTGTGGCGTATTCCGCTTCCCGGATATGCTCGCCGAGGGGGTTACAAAAATCAAGGAAGTGGCGGCGCGTGCCGAGTGTTTGGAAATCAAGGACAAGAGCAAGGTTTTCAACACCGCCCGTATTGAAGCGCTGGAGTTACAAAACCTGATTGAAGTCGCGGTATCCACCATGGTCTCTGCGGAGAATCGCAAAGAAACGCGCGGCGCCCATGATCGTGCTGATTTCCATGATCGTCCCGGGTTTGTAAATGGCCGTGATGATGAAAACTGGCTGAAACATTCGCTCTGGTACAAAGGCACGGACAAAATTGAATACAAGCCGGTGAATTTGAATCCGCTGACGGTGGAATCATTTGCACCTAAAGCGCGTACATATTAAATAAATCGTCGAACGATTTTTCGACAATCGATAGATCAAAAATCAGATAGGCAATTTGAAATGAAATTCAATATTCTCCGTTACGACCCTGACCAGGATCAGAAACCGTATTTCAAGGAATACGATATTGCGCTTGAGCCATCAGACCGCATGCTGCTGGATGCGCTGATTCGTATCAAATCGGTTGACGACACGCTGGCATTGCGCCGCTCATGCCGCGAAGGCGTGTGTGGGTCGGATGCAATGAATATCAACGGCAAAAACGGACTCGCCTGCGTCACCAAAATTTCTGATTTGAAAGAACCAGTGGTGCTGAAGCCGCTGCCGGGTTTGCCGATTATTCGCGATTTAATTGTCGATATGACGCAGTTTTTCAAGCAGTATCATTCGATCAAGCCTTATCTGATCAACGATACGCCGCCGCCGGAGCGTGAGCGCCTGCAGTCGCCGGAAGACCGCGAAGAGCTTAACGGTCTGTATGAGTGCATACTGTGCGCCTGCTGCTCAACGGCCTGCCCCAGTTTCTGGTGGAACCCCGACAAGTTCGTGGGTCCGGCCGGCCTGCTGCAGGCTTATCGTTTCCTGGCCGACAGCCGCGATCAGGGCACTGAAGAGCGGCTCGACAATCTGGAAGACCCCTACCGGCTGTTCCGTTGCCGCACGATCATGAACTGCACCGATGTCTGCCCCAAAGGTCTGAACCCGGCGAAGGCCATTGGCAAGATCAAGGAAATGATGGTTTTGCGCACCGTCTGAAAATATGGTTCCCACGCTCGGCACTGTCTTGTCCTCCCTACCCCCCGAGGGGGCTGTTTCGGCTTGGGGCGGCCCGGCGCCGAAACCGTTGGCCCCGGCTGATGCACTTCTGGACGAGCGGGGCTTGAGCAAGCTGAAGTGGCGCTGCCGTCGTGGTTTGCTGGAAAACGACCTGCTGATCGAGAAGTTTTTTATACGCTACGAAGCCACATTAACCGTCAGGCAGGCCAAAGGCCTGAATGATTTAATGAATTTGGCTGACAATGATTTGCTGGACTTGGTGCTCAGACGCAAAGAGCCCGGCGATCTTTCCGATGCCATTGCAAAGGCAAGTGCCGCCACCCTGGATGCGCTTGAAATTTTAAACTTGCTTCGCCCTGTGGCGACCGGCCCCGGCCCAGCGACAGTCCGAGGCAATACCAAAGAAAGAACCGAACATGAAGCTCGCTGACAATAAAGCCACCCTGTCCTTCAGCAATGGCAGCCCCAGCGTCGATTTGCCGGTGTACCACGGCACTGTGGGCCCGGATGTGATCGACATTCGCAAGCTTTATGGACAGACCGGCATGTTCACTTATGACCCCGGGTTCCTGTCAACGGCAGCCTGCCAGTCGGCCATCACCTACATCGACGGCGACAAGGGCGAATTGCTGTACCGCGGCTACCCGATCGAACAGCTCGCGACAAATTGCGACTACATGGAAACCTGCCACCTGCTGCTTTACGGAGAGCTGCCCAATGGCACCCAGAAAAAGGATTTCGTCAGCCGCGTGACCAACCACACCATGGCCCACGAGCAGATGCAGTTTTTCATGCGCGGTTTCCGCCGTGACGCGCATCCGATGGCCATCATGACCGGTCTGGTCGGCGCGCTGTCGGCCTTCTACCACGACAGCACCGACATCACTAATCCGGTGCACCGCGAAATTGCCGCGATTCGCCTGATCGCCAAGATGCCGACGCTGGTTGCCATGGCCTACAAGTACACCATGGGCCAGCCCTACATGTACCCCATGAACAACCTGAGCTATGCCGGAAACTTCCTGCGCATGATGTTTGCCACGCCTTGCGAAGAGTACAAGGTCAACCCCG
>JAYWCO010000241.1:0-7690 GCA_043780475.1 Burkholderiales bacterium
CAGGATTTATTATTTGCTATCAGCCGCGATACCAAGGTCAATATTGATGTGCACCGCGGTATTGAAGGGCGAGTTACACTTAACGCCATCGACCAAACACTTAAACAAATTTTAACGCGGGTCTCCAAGCAGGTTGATATGCGCTTCGAGGTTGACGGGCCCAATTTGGTGGTGATGCCGGATTCCCCGTATCTCAAGCTTTATAAAGTTGATTACGTCAATATGACGCGGGATTCATCGGGCTCCATTGGTGTACAGACGCAGGTAGTCGGCCCGTCTGCTTTGAGCGGGGGTGGAGCTGCAGCAAGCGGGGGTAGTGGTTCACAAAACAGCACAGAACTTAAAATCAAAAATAACTCAACCAACCATTTCTGGGAATCGTTGAGTAAAAATATTAAAGAACTATTGCAAGAAACCGATAAGCAGCTCCCAGAAGGAAGTTCGGAAACTTTCGTGCAAGCGCGAGGCGCGCAACAATCTGCCACCACCCAGGCACAGCAGCGTAATCAGCCGCGCCGTAATAATACGACCGGGTCAACCCAAGTTACCGGGCCTGGCACAATCCAAGGTGACTCACTTACTGAATCCGTCGAGCAACGCCTTACTTTTCGTGAAGCTGCGTCCGTCATTGTCAATCAGGAAACGGGTATTGTTTCGGTCAGAGCTTCATCGCGCCAACATGAAAGAATCGCGGAATTTATAGCCCAGGTTTCAGGCGCTGCCAGTCGACAGGTTTTGATTGAGGCGACAGTAGTTGAGGTCACGCTTAACGATAATTATCAATCTGGCGTGGATTGGTCAGCTTTAGGTCTTAAAGGCGTTGGTTATTCGTTTATCCAGTCATTCCAACCGCCCGTATCTAGCTCAACACCACTTGCTAGTGCAGCATCATCTTTCAACATTAAGTATAGCAACCCCAACGCGGCTGTCGGCGGCTCGATATCCAGCAGTATTAAATTGCTAGATTCATTCGGTTCGACCAAGGTGCTGTCTAGCCCACGTATCACGACACTGAATAATCAAACAGCCGTTATGAAGGTAGTGGAGAACAGGGTTTATTTCACCGTCGTAGCCACACCTAATCCAACTGGCCAGAGCATAACCGGCACTCCCATTACGACTTATACCTACACGTCCACACCGAATGTTGTGCCAGAGGGTTTCGTGATGAACGTGACTGCGCAAATCAGCGAGGGTGACATTATTACGCTCAACGTCCGCCCAAGCATCACGCGAATTGTTGGCTATGTAAATGATCCTAACCCGGACTTAAAGACTAACCCTAGTAGAGTGCCTGAAATTCAGACCCGTGAATTTGAAACAGTGCTGCGTGTCCCCAGTGGTCAAACGGCCGTTCTCGGTGGCTTGATGCAGGACAGTTTTGAAAATAAACGTGATGGCCTACCGATTGTCTCAAGATGGAAGATTTTTGGTGATATCGTCAGCTCCCGCAACGATACAGGCCGTAAAACTGAGCTCGTCGTTTTCTTGCGCCCACTCGTGATCAAAGACGCCAGCGTTGAAACTGATTTTTCAGATTATCGTCGGCTGTTGCCGGATCGCCAATTTTTCAAAGAAGCGGAGCCATTGATCCCGTCGCTTTATCCCAAATCGGACACACGCGATGATGCGGCTTCATCTTCTTCTCCCTCCTCCTCTCCCGTAAGGCCTACGCCGTGAGTCTTCTGCTCGACGCATTAAAGCGCGCTGAAGATGCCAAACGCGCGAAAAAAAGCGATCCCACCCATTTAGAAACGAGCGCTGCGGACGCTGCTGCTGTGCAATCTCACACGCAGGCAGAGTTATTGCTTGAAAATGCGCATCAGACAGCAGCGCGACCGCAGGCGCCAATCTCTCCCGGTGACAGTCAGCCCGATACGATGTCCGGTGATGCTCCCGTTCTTACTCGTGCGGATACTTTATCGCTGGTTGACGACGCGCCACCGGCAATAGCAATGTCCGGCGCGCCCGCGACGGCGTTGCCTAACAGCGCGAACGAGCGTTCGAATAAATCCGCGATTGACCGTATCATTGCCAACCAAGCCACAGCGTCTCGATCCCGACAAACGGCACAAGCTGACTGGAGCGCGGAAGAGTTGGCAGATTTATCCGCCGAGCGGGAATCCATGCAGCGTGATGTAGCCAAAAATGTTTTTGCCGCAAAACAAAATTCGAAGAAAATTTCAGCCCCCTCCCGCCCGGCAAAATGGTTACTGCCGGTGATTGCGTTTGTCCTGGTGGGCGTTGGTGTGGGTGGTTGGTATGTGTGGAATCAGGTTGCTGCTTCATCGCGCTCTGCCTTTATGCCGACTGCATCGCGTCCCGCCAATACCTCAGCGAATGCGATCACACCGCCTGCTACCCTGAGAGGCAGCACGGCTGCGGGCAAGCCTGCTGACAACGCCGCTGTTGTCATTGCGGCGGAGCAGGCGCTGCCACCTTTATTGCCCCCACCCGCCAAAGAAATACCACTCCCCAAGCTGGCGTCAACCAAGCCAGTCGTGATGGGTCAAGCGCTAACCGAGCGCGAGTTACTGGCGAAACGGTTGATGGCATCCAACGCCAACAATTCGGCAAAAGAAGCACCGGTTAGCCTCAAACTTTCACAGACCATTCAGCCCCCTAAAATCAATCCTGCACTGCTCGCAGGCTATGCCGCACTGGGGAGAGGCGATTATGCTCAGGCCAAGCAGCGCTACACTGAGGTCGCACAAGCTGAGCCTTTTAACATGGATGCACAGCTAGGGCTCGCCACAGCCGCTGCCCGCACCGGTGATAACGCAGCGGCAGCCAGACACTATCGTCGGGTACTGGAAATGGATCCACGTAATAGCAGCGCGATCTCTGGCCTCTTGGCCGTCAGCGGTGACGTGAAGCCAGAAGCGCTTGAAGCTGAACTTAAAACCTTGCTTTTAAAAACCCCTGATTCGGCATCTTTGCAATTTTCGCTGGGCAATTTATATGCGGGCCAGAAGCGCTGGACTGAGGCGCAGCAAGCTTATTTTGAAGCCTATCGAATCGATTCGAATAGCGCAGATTATTTATACAATCTCGCGGTCAGCCTCGATCAGCTCAATCAATCCAAGCTCGCGCTCGATTACTATCAAAAGGCGCTGGTTCAGTCGGGTAAAACCGGCGGGCAGTTTGATCGTGCTTCTGTGCAGCGGCGGATTGGTGAGCTGAAGATCGTAGCCCAAACAGGCTGAGCCGCTACGTGATTCAGCATGATTTCGTCAGCTCGTTGCAATCGTATTGAGATAATTTTTCCAACTTAGGCTGTCGGTTAAAAGTGCGGCAACCATGAACCAAATGAATTCGCCAATTTCACAACTTCCGCTGGGACAAAATCTGCTCGCGCGCGGCGTTGTCTCGCAAGATCAGTTGAATATTGCGCTGACCGAGCAGCGTAAGCTAAAGACCCCGCTGGGCAAAATTTTAGTGCAGCTTGGGTTCGCCACCGAAGCCACCATTCGCGATACCTTGTCCGAGAGCCTGGGCCAAATCGCGATTGATTTATCCAACACTATTATCGATCACGCCGCATTGGCGCTGGTGCCGAAGGATATTGCCCGGCGCTACCAGGTGCTACCGGTTGATTATGATCAGCAAAACCGCAAGCTATTACTGGCCGTTGCTGATCCATCTAATGTAGTGGCGCTGGATCAAATTCGCGCATTGATAAAAGACGATGTACGCATTGAGCAGGTATTGGCGCGCGAATCCGATATTTCAATCGGCATTGAACAGCATTACGGATTTGAATTATCCATTGACGGCATTCTCAACGAGATTGAGACCGGCGAAATCGATTATCAATCCATCACCGCCGATTTTGAAGAATACAGCCAGCCCGTTGTGCGCCTGGTTGATGCACTGTTGCACGATGCGGTCAAGCGTAACGCTTCTGATATTCACTTCGAACCGGAGCAGGGATTTTTACGGATTCGTTATCGGGTTGATGGTGTGTTGCGCCAGATTCGCTCGCTGCACAAAAATTACTGGAGCGCGATGGTGGTGCGCTTGAAAGTGATGAGCGGCATGAACATTGCCGAAACCCGTGCGCCGCAGGACGGACGCATCTCATTATCCTTGTCGGGGCGTGCGGTTGATTTTCGGGTATCTGCACAGCCGACTACGCATGGTGAAAATATTGTGTTGCGGATTTTGGATCGGCAAAAAGGTATTGTCGCGCTGGAAGATTTAAGCCTGCAGGAAGATGAATTGAAAACCCTGCGGCTGATGATGGCGCGGCCCGAGGGCATTATTTTAGTTACCGGGCCCACTGGCTCGGGCAAAACCACCACGCTGTATTCCATCCTGAATCACATCAACACCGAAGGCGTTAATATCATGACGCTGGAAGACCCGGTCGAATATCCGATGTCGATGATTCGGCAAACCTCAGTGAACGAATCTGCCAAGCTTGATTTTGCATCCGGCATTCGTTCCATGATGCGGCAGGATCCTGATGTGATTCTGGTGGGCGAGATACGTGATCAGGAAACCGCTGAAATGGCTTTTCGCGCCGCGATGACCGGCCATCAGGTCTATTCCACCCTGCACACTAATTCTGCCATCGGCGCGATTTCGCGGTTGCAGGATCTGGGGGTGCTGCCCGACATCATGGCCGGTAATATTATTGGCGTCGTCGCGCAGCGCCTGGTGCGACGGTTGTGCGCACATTGCAAAGAACCCTACCGGTTGATTGATGGTTCGGCTGACGACATGACCCGCAAAATTCTCGGTGTTGATTCAATGTGGAATGGCGAAATTTTCCGCGCTGATGGTTGCGAACAATGCGATAACACCGGCTATCGCGGACGCCTGGCCATCATGGAACTATTCAAAATGGATCAGGATATTGATGAGCTGATAGCCCGGCGCGCAACCGGCCGGGAAATACGTGAGGCCGCCCGCAAAACCGGCTATCGAACCTTGGCCGAAGATGCAATCGCACGGGTGCTGGCAGGCCAAACCGATCTTGATGAAATTTCACGCATTGTTGATTTAACGGATCGTGTTACCTGATGAATAGGGCGCGACCACCGCACATTAGCTGCACTTATTAAAAACTAATCGATAGACATAGAAATCATGGCTTCATTTGCATACCGCGCGATAGACGAAGAAGGGCTGATGCAGCGTGGCAATATCGATGCCATGAATGCGGTCGACCTCGAACTGCGTTTGAAGCGGATGGGCCTCGAACTCATCACCTTTGACTCGATCAAAAAATCGGCCATGCTGGCGGCCAAACGTATCTCCCGCAAGGAATTGGTGACCTTCTGTTTTCATATGGATCAGTTGATGCGGGCGGGTGTGCCGATTATTGATGCCTTAACCGATCTTCGCGATTCAGTCGAGAATCCGGCGTTCCGGCAAATTGTTGCAAGCTTGCTGGAGGATATCGAAGGCGGGCTCAAGCTGTCCGAAGCGATGGCGAACCACCCGAGCGCATTTGATAATGTGTTTATCGCGCTGATTGGTACGGGTGAGCAAACCGGCCAGCTCCCCGAAGTATTGTCCAAGCTGACTGAAAATCTCAAATGGCAGGATGAGCTGGCAGCGCAGGTTAAAAAAGCCATGACCTATCCCATATTTGCCGGCACAGTGATTATTGCGGTGGTGTTTGCGCTCATGATTTTTCTGGTGCCGCAACTGGCTGTAACCATGAAGGCGTTAACCCCTAATCCGCCGCCGCAAACCATGGCCTTGATCGCCGTATCAGCGTGGATGAAAAGTTATTGGTATCTGGTTATTGGCGTGCCCATTGCAGGCGTCATCACCCTAGTGGTTCTGGCCAAAACTAATGAAGCCGTGCGCTATCGTATTGACGCGCTCATGCTAAAGCTGCCGATCATGGGGCCGCTGACCAACAAAATTATTCTGGCGCGATTCTCGACCTATTTTGCGTTGATGTATCAATCGGGCATCGGCGTGCTGGAGTGCATTCGCATTTCTGAAAAAATTGTCGGTAACCGGGTCATTGAGCAAGGTCTCCAGCGGGTAGGCCGTGAAATCAATGATGGCTCCGGCATCACCCAGGCTTTTCAGAACGTACGCCTGTTCCCGCCGCTGGTGATTCGTATGCTGAAGGTCGGTGAAACCTCGGGCGGGCTGGATACCGCGCTGTTAAACGTCAGTTATTTTTATAATCGCGATGTTAAAGAGATGATGGGCCGATTGCAGGAAATGATCCAGCCCGTATTGACGGTGGTGCTGGGCGGCATTCTGATTCTTATTTTAATGACAGTATTCAGCCCGATGTACGACGTGATTGCAAAAGTAAACACCACGGGCGGGCGCTAGATTAGATCATGCTGAAACATTTTTTATATCTCACCAACGACAAGCTCGTCACTCTGCTATGGAAGTCGGGCACGATCATTAGTCGGGATGTGTTTATCGCGAGCGAAGCGGCATCGCCGGTTTTCCATGTGTATCTGGCCAAGCACCGCGAAGTCCCTACCTTCCTGGTGGTCGATTTAATTGAAGAAGATTTTCGCCTCGACACCATGCCGCATTTGCGAGGTAGCGACGCCGCAGCCGTGACCAGCCGTAAATTAGGGCAGCTCTACCGCGCGTCAAATTTTCGTCACGCCATCATTCAGGGTCGTGAGGAGGAGGGACGACGCGACAGTAAAGTTCTCTATCATGCGGTGACTAATCCGGATCTGTTAAAGCATTGGCTGGCCGCTTTGGAAGAGGCCGAGGTGCCGCTTGAAGGTGTGTATTCCTCGCCAGTGTTGTCGGTCCATTTGCTCAATCAGCTGGAGGTGATTCCCGCGCATGTGTTGTTGGTAACCATCGTGCCGGATTTCGGGCTCAGACAAACTTATTTTCACAACAAGCAGATCAAGTTCAGCCGGGTAACGCAGATTGTGTTTGATGAAGGCCAGTCAGTCGGCGCGTTAATTGCGGCCGAGACCAGCCGCACCTGGCAATACCTGGATAGCCTGCGTTTTTTTGGCAGTGGCGATACGCTGGAAGTGAGTATTCTCGTTCACGAGCGTGATCGCCCAATGATTGCTGAAGCGGTGCGCAGCTATCCACTGCTTAAATATCGCTTTCTGGATATCGCCGAGATCGCTGACAAGATCAAGCTCAAACCGGTGCCCACCTCCTCACATGCGGAGGAGATTTTGGCGCATTTATACGCTCAGAATCGTCTCGAAAATCACTTTGCCGAACCCAGCGCGACCCGCTTCGCGTTGTTTCGCCGTGCCCGCATCGGCCTCTACGCACTCACGGTCGGGGTGCTGGTTGCGGGCGCTGTCGGGGCGTTATTTAATTTGTATCAATCAGCGAAAATTTCTACGGAAATTGAAAAGCATGAAGCGGCATCGCGCAAGCTGCAAAGTGAGTATCAAACTATATCCAATGGCCTGCGCGAACAAAAATTAGCCTCTGACACGGTGCGTGATGCAAGCATATTTTTTAATAGTCAAATTCGCCCGCAGCCCGCAGCGCCGGGCAATTTCCTGCGCGATATGAGCCGTATTCTGGCAGACGCGCCCCAGGTGCGCTTGCTGCAGGTGGTGTGGGCGGTGAGTAATGACGCCAGCGGGCTGCCTTATTTCATGCCTATGCCAACCCAGGAAACCTTGGAAGTTACCTCAGACCTCAAGTCTGGTGCTGTGTCTGCCACGCCCGCTAACGCGCCCGTCGGGAGTGGCGGCATGGCCATTAC
>JAYWCO010000242.1:0-5195 GCA_043780475.1 Burkholderiales bacterium
TGGGAACATCAGGATGAAGAAATTGCCCCGCCGTCAGTGACGGTCACGGTGCCGATGGAGGGTTTCACCACCTCGTCGCTGAACACCACGCAGCAGCTCGGCTCGATTAAAGATGAAGTCACCGAAGAAGATATTGAACGCGCCATTTCTGAAATTCAGGATGCGATTAAAAAAGTCGCCAAGTAATTAACCCAATCGTTTTCCTTACTGATTTTTCTCAGTCATTTTCCACAGCCGACCCCATTATGCCCCGCTCAAATAATCGCACCGCCCAGCAACTCCGCCCCATCACCATTACCCGCCATTTCACCAGGCACGCTGAAGGCGCGGTGTTGATCGCGATGGGCGATACCAAGGTACTTTGCACGGCCAGCGTGGAAGAGCGCGTGCCGCCCCATAAAAAAGGTTCCGGTGAAGGTTGGGTCACGGCGGAATACGGCATGCTGCCGCGCTCGACGCATACCCGCAGTGATCGTGAAGCTGCGCGGGGTAAACAAACCGGTCGCACCCAGGAAATTCAGCGCTTGATTGGCCGCTCACTGCGGGCAGTGGTGGATCTAAAAAAGCTGGGTGAACGACAAATTACGCTCGACTGCGATGTTCTGCAGGCCGATGGCGGCACGCGCTGCGCTTCTATCACCGGCGCATTTGTCGCATTGCATGATGCGATTGCGGGCCTGATCAAAAAAGGCACGCTGACTGAATCACCGATTATTGATTTTGTAGGTGCGATCTCAGTCGGCATCAGCGCTCAGGACGGTCAGCATCAAGCCATACTTGATCTTGACTACATCGAAGACTCAAGCTGCGAAACCGACATGAATGTCGTCATGACCGGTAGCGGGGCTTTTATCGAAATTCAGGGCACAGCAGAGGGCACACCCTTTAGTCGCACCGATATGGATACCTTGATGGGGCTCGCCGAAAGCGGTGTGCGTGACCTGATCACAGCGCAGAAAAAAGCGCTCGGTGTTGCCATTTCGTAGCCGCGTTAACGTAAGGTTGTTTGTTAGGGTTGCTTTATTAAGGCTACTTCAAAGCGTACTTCGCCATAAAACCACGATCAATCCGATCCTTCCAGCGCCACACCCAGTGGCCCTGCAACGCAAAATTTCCCCACGAAGCAATCGCGTATTTATCACCCGTGCTGACCAAGTATAAAGAGCGCGCCTGCGGTGCATAGGCGACGAGCGCCTCGTTATTCAGGTAGTGGCGGAGATTGCGCGCGATGGGTGGCCCGGCACGCACCGCATACACGCCCGATTTGGGGCGCACAAAGTTAATCATCGTCGCGCAATCGCCCGCTGCAAATACGTTTTCATGCGAGACCGATTGCAGGTAATCATTAACCAGCACAAAGCCGCGCTTATCAGTTTGTAAACCGGATTTTCCCAGCCACCCGGCGGCGGTGGCGCCGGTGGCGGCAATGATGATATCGGCCTCAATGATGTCGCCTGATAACAGATGCACCGCGCCGTGTTCGATGCGCGATGCTGACTGATTCGACAACATCGTGACGCCCTGTTGGGCGAGCATGCGTGCGAGCCTTGGGCCCACGCTGCCGGGCAGGGTATTGGTAGCGGAAATAAGCGTCACTGCAACACCAGAGGAAAAGGCATGCTGCATCGCCAGCGCAAGCTCGATACCGCCCGCACCCGCGCCCACAAATACAATGCGTGTTTTATGACCAGTTGAGCGCGCCAAAATTTTGTTTTTGATGCGTTGAAAAGACTCGATAAATGCTTCGATGGGCCGGATCGAAATCGCGTGTTCAGCCGCGCCAGGAATCATGGAGAGATCGGCTACCGGCCCGGTATCAATCGAGAGCAGATCAAAGGTGACTTTGTCACCATTGGCACAATGTATTTCCTTGCTCATGAAATCAATATGCAGGGCGGCGGTTTGCCGAAACTGCACGCCCGCTTTTATGACCAGCGGGGCCAGCGGAATCACACAATCTTCCAGCGCATAATGGCCCGCCACCCAGCCAGGCAACATGCCGGAGTAAACCTGGCGGCCATAGGGCGAAATCAGCGTTACTTCGACCTCGGTGAGCGGCGCTTCAATCAGGGATTTCAATACTTGAACATGGGCGTGCCCCGCGCCCAACAGCACCAGCTGTTTCACTTTTTACCTTGAGGGTTAGGGTCGATCTTGCTGTCAAATCGCACATCACCGAACCAGGTGGTGACTTGCTCATCGGTGTTATCGGTGTCGTTGCCCACCGCAACCCCGGTAATGCGCGGCGGCTCGAAGCCAAAAGCGAGCCGAAAATCGGCCGCGACGTTGCGCGTTTCGGTAAGCCATTGCCCCACTTTTTCAGGGCCGCTTTGCAGCACGAATTTTTGCACGCTGTTGGTGTACGGGCTGGCATGCGCAAAGCCGATGCGGTGTTTGTTATCCCACACATAACAGAGCGCGGCAGTGGGCACATCAATACCGGTAACGAGACGGGCCAGACGAATTTTAGTGCGCTCCGCAAACGACAGCGAGGCCAAAGGTACATCAAAAAACACATAGACGCGCGCTGAAAAATCATCAGCCGATTTTTCTTCCATATCCGCCTTATCCAGCACGCGGCTCACTTTCCACCGCCAGGTCATGTGCGGGGTGGTCTCGGCATTGATTGAAAATGGCAATGAAATACTGCCCGCTGAATTATTCGATTCCACCTTCAGCACGGTGGCACCTTGATCCTCAACCAGCGAAACGATATTGCGGTTAACTTTTGGAATGGCGATGAAGCGCAATGGCGGCGGCAGTGTTTGGCCAGCTTTTAGCGATGAGAACATCGGCACCACTACCTCAGATGCCCATGCTATCGACGCAACGGTGAGGACTCCGGTGAGGGCTATTGTGAGGGTCACCGCGAAGAATATTTTTTTCATAAAATTCTTAAATCGGCCAAAAAAATTCAAGCGGTGGTTTTAATGCTTTAAGACGGATCAAATCGACCGGGCGATCCACATCCCAGAGCGTCTCCATTTCATGGCTGCTTAGCCCGCAAGCGGTAAGGTTGCGGCGCTGTTGTGCCAGGACGAGATCGCTTCCCCAATCGGTGGCATTGAACATCGCGGCATCGGTGCGGGCGGCGCCGATCAGCGCGTAGCCACCGTCTTCAGCTGGTGTTAGCACCACATCATGACTATCCAGCATGCGAGCTGCGTTGGCAATATGTGTGGCGGTCAACGCGGGGCAATCGGCGCCAATAATAATGGCGCGGCCGTATTCCTGAATGCCGATAACCAGCGCCCGCAACATGCGTTCACCCAAATCACCTTCACCTTGCGCGGTCAGCACAATATCGAAATCTTCCGCGCAGTCCTGAAAAAACGCGTGCTCAATATCAGGCGCGCAGCAAAGCTCAACAACGGTTGCGCCGGATTGTTGCGCCGTCGTCAGCGCGCGTTCGGTGAGCGCCACATGCAGCATCGCTGCGTACTGAGCAGCTGATGCGGCACCCAATGCCGGGATGAGCCGTGTTTTCACTTCGCCGGGAATCGGCGCTTTGGCAAACACGATCACAACAAAATTATTTTCCATCATGAGTTTTTATAATAGGTTCGGTGGAGGTCGCCAGGTTTTGCACCCAGAAAGTACTGCAATCTGAGACGCCACATTAGCCAGATCGTTCGCCACGTACCATGCTGTTCCCAGCGACGGCCCGAGGTGACAACACGTTCATGCAAACACAGTGGCGCGCCGCATTTCTTTAAACGCGACGTCATTTCTACATCTTCCATTAGCGCTTGATCGGGGAAGCCACCGAGCTGATCGAACACCGCTCGCGTCATAAAAATAGCCTGGTCGCCGGTCGCAATACCGGTCAGGCGCGAGCGATGGTTCATGCACCAGCCGATCACGCGCAGCAAAAAATGCTCGCCCGCAATCTGCACATCAAAGCGCCCCCAGTGCCGATGGGTTTCAGCCAGGCCGCGCAAAATTAATCGCTCGGCATCAGCAGGCAGCAGGGTGTCAGCGTGCAAAAACAGCAGTACCTCGCCGCCTGAAATGCGGACACCGGCGTTCATTTGTTTGGCACGCCCCGCGTCACTGATGATCACGCGATCCACCAGTGGTGCAGCGAGAGCTGCAGTACGGTCATGGCTGCCGCCATCAGCGACGATGACTTCTGTGCCGCTGGCGCGCAAGGTTTGCAAGCGCGTTAATACGAGCCGGATCGTGTTGGCTTCATTGAGGGCAGGAATGATGATGGAGAGTGCCATGCTGCGATTGTAGCCACACCTACTCGATGCAATAGAATACTAAAACTCTAGCAACGGAGAGGCGTTTGAGGCCTTTTTGCTTCAAGTGCGGCTCCAGTGCGAGAGTTTGTTAAGTCGTTTGACATTGGCCGTTTATAGCTTAGCGCCGTTTAACGACCAATCGTAATCAAGGTTTGAGATGGCGGCTTTACCTTCGGCGATTTTTTGTTGATCAGCCGGTGCGTCGGCCAGCAGCTTGGCGTAACGCGCGAAGTAATCTTCGCGGCTTTTGATGGCAGCGGTCTTGCCATCAAAGCCTTTGTAGCCAGACTCCCAATCCTGATTAAACCATTTGAAAATCATCGAGACTTCCAGTTTGCCGCTCTTGGGGTCATAGCGATTGCGCGAGCGATCAGATAAAAATCGCACCGTTTGCGCTTCCAGCTGTTGGTCGAGTTTGTCGGCGGTGAAGGCTTCGTCGCGTAATGCCGGGCAGCCGATGGAGGCGCAGTTTAGCGCAAAGTGAACCCGCGGCTCGTCGTAGGCGCCTGGTTTGCGCAGCGTCTCGTGCTCAATTTTATTAAGGTAAAAATCCTGGCCGAGCAGCTTGAAAAATTTCCGCTTCCAGCGATCATCAAACACGCTGCCGATATCCTTGATCGATTTCACCGGATAATTTTGCAAAATTAATTCCAGCGTAAAACCGTTATACGCGTTGATCAGAAACGCCATACGCTGCGGTTTGGACCAGCTGTTGAATTCTGCTTCCGGCACCTTCGACAAGCTGTCGAGGTAGGCTTTGAGCGATGCGCGATCTTTTTGCAGATCCGCGTATTTGACCTGGGATGATTTGCCGCCATCAATTGGCACCACATGCTTTTTCAACAGCACCGTGAAGGCCGCATGCGAGTGATCGAATGACTGTGCGGTGGCGGGGGCTGAAAATATAAATGCAAATGAAAATGCAAACGCGATGGAAAATAATGGCGG
>JAYWCO010000243.1:0-2145 GCA_043780475.1 Burkholderiales bacterium
GGCACACGATTGCGTTTAACATCAGCGACAACACCCTGACTTTTTACGAGCGCGATAACCGCTCAGTTGAAATCAAGTGGCTGCCCGTGACTAACCCGCAACTTGAAGCGCGCCCGTTTGCAGAAGGCATTAGCGTGGCGCTGCGGCTAAGCGAACGGGGCAACGGCGGCGAGCAAGCCAGCGATAAAAACGCGCTCGCACTATTCCAGCCGGCTGGCGTCGGTGCACCGTTCGAGGTATTGCTGGCTTCTAATGTCGGCCAACGCGTGATTGTTGCCGACGCCCTGGGTAACCTCACCAACTCCAATGCCAACCAAACCGATGCGCGTTAATTTTTTCACTCAGGTCGGCGCATCAAGGCGCGCTCAACACGCCTTCACGCTCGTGGAAGTGCTGATCGCGCTGGCGATTCTGGCGATTGCGTTATCGGCCGCGGTGCGCGCCGCGAGCGTGGCGGTGGATAGCGCTCATGAGAGCAAATTACGTACCCTCGCCACCTGGATTGCGCAGGATCAGATTGCACTGGCGAGCGCGCTGGTGAAGACCAGCGGTCGCTTGCCACCGCTCAGCAATACGAACGACAGCAACAACCGCGGCAGCAACGACAGTCAAACCTCGGCAGGCGTTGATTTTGGGATTCAAATCAACATCAGCGCGACCCCCAACCCTGCGTTTCGCAAGCTCGAGGTGCGAGTGCTGCGGCCCGGTGATGCGCAGGCGCTGGTGACAATGACCAGTTATCTGGTGTCGCCACTGGGCGCGGCGAACGCAGCCAAGGCAGCGCCATGAATATGCCATCCGCACATACAGCACATAGCGCACAGCGCGGGGTCACACTAATCGAGCTGCTGGTGGCGATGGCGATTTTTGCGATCATCGCGGTGATGGCCTATCGCACCCTGGGATCAGTGTTTCAAACCCGCGAGCAATTGCAAACTGAAACCGCCAAATGGCGTGACGCCGCCTTATTTTTTGCACGACTCGAAAATGATTTGGGCGCGTTGTTACCACGTGCGATTAAAAACGCCGACAATTTGCCCGAGCCCGCGTTGCTGTTGCGGCGCTATCCGGCCGGCCCAAATGAAGCCACCCTGAGCTTCACCCGCAGTGGCTTTGCCGATAACGACGGCGAGATGGCCGCGCCGCAACGGGTCGGCTATCGGCTGCGCGATGGCAAACTTGAACTGCTGATCTGGACCGGCCTCGACCAAGCCCCGCGCGCCACGCCACAGGTTTTTACCGCACTCGGCAATGTGCGAGAGGCAAGCTGGCGCGCCTTGCATCCCACCCAGTCCTGGCAGCCCGGCTGGGAAAAAATTGATACTAATCGTGGCGCTTTTCCGGTGGCACTGGAACTATCCCTCACCCTGGTGAGTGGTGAAAAAATAACCCGTACCTTTGCCATCAGGAATATCGGCAATGCGATCTAGGCTCATTCATATTCATCAAGGCGGTGCAGCCATTATCACGGCGCTGTTGGTGGTGATGCTGGCCGCGACCATCGCCACGTATTTACTGTCGCAGCAATCCCGCGCACTCACCCGTACCGCTCGCGCCACCGAGCGTGCGCAGGTCACGCTATATGCCGAGCCCACGCTGGACTGGGCGCGAGCGGTCTTGTTTGACAGCTTGAATAACAGCATCTACGTAGCACTTAAACAGCCGTGGGCGCAGCCCGTCGCCGCGCAACCGTTGGTCAGCGCGGAAGGCGGTGCAGTGGTGCTCGCGTCCGGTTTGATTCATGATGAAGCGGCGAAATTCAATCTCAACAATTTGCTCAAGGCCGATAAAACCGCGAGTGCCGACGATATTGAAATATTCAAACGCTTGCTGAAAAACCTTAAACTAAATCCCGATCTAAGTGATGCCGTGCTCGATTGGATCGACGACGATAATGAGCCGCGCCCCCACGGCGCAGAAGATGGCTATTATCTCAGCCTCGCTTCCCCCTATCGCACCGCCAATCAGCCGATGGTGCAGTGGCAGGAGCTGGGCCGCGTGCGCGGTTTTGATGCGGTCACGCTGCGACGCTTGGCCCCCTACATAACCGCGCTACCGACGCGCACCAAAGTCAATCTCAACACCGCTTCCTCGGAACTGATCGCGGCGCTGTTTCCTGAGCTGTCCTCTGAGGACACGGCCGAG
>JAYWCO010000244.1:0-6031 GCA_043780475.1 Burkholderiales bacterium
CGCGAAGTTACAATGAGCTGCAATAAACCGCAATTAGCCATAACATAAAGGCGTGCTCCATTTTTCGTTTTCAGAGCTGCTTAACTATCGTCGCATTAATGGATTTCAGGCTAACTTAATCAAGTGTCTGGCGATACCGCTTCATCGCCACAGTGCCCGCCACCACCATAAATAAGCCAATCGGCCACAGTTCAGGAAATATCTCAGCGAGGCCGTTGCCTTTCAATAAAATACCCCGCACGATGCGCAGAAAATGCGTCAATGGCAACACTTCGCCTAGCACTTGTGCCCAGCCAGGCATACCGCGAAACGGGAACATAAACCCCGACAGCAACATGGATGGCAGGAAAAAGAAAAACGTCATTTGCATCGCTTGCAGCTGATTCTTGGCGATAGTTGAAAATGTAAATCCCACTGATAAATTCGCGGCGATAAAAACGATCAGCGCCAACGAGAGCAACAACAGACTACCGACAATCGGCACACCAAAAGCGAGCTTGGCAACGAGCAAAATCAGCGTTACCTGAATATAGCCCACGATAATAAATGGTGCGATCTTTCCTGCCATCACTTCAATGGGCCTCACCGGTGTTGCCAGCAGGTTTTCCATCGTGCCGCGCTCGCGTTCGCGCGTCATGGCAAGCGAGGTCATCATAATCATCGTCATCGTCAAGATCACGCCCATCAAGCCCGGCACAATGTTGTAACGAGTGATGCCTTCCGGGTTGTAACGCCGCTGTACGCGCAGATCGACGGACAAATCATTTGCCTTCAACACGGCTAGCCCGCCTACCAATTCACGATCCATCACTTGCCGGATGGTTTGATTGACAGTGGCAAGTGCGTTACCGGTGGCGGATGGATCGGTCGCATCAGCCGCTATCAGTAATTGCGGACGCTCTCCACGCTGCAATTTACGAGAGAAATCGGGCGGAATCACCAGTACAAATTGTACGGTGCCCAATTGTAGCAGCCGATCTGCTTCCGCTTCGCTGGCGGCACGATGGGTAAACTTAAAATATTGCGAATTCTCCAAACCTCGCACCAGCGCTCGCGAAAAAGGGCTTTCATCACTGATGACGACGGCGGCTGGCAAGCCTTTGGGATCGGTGTTGATGGCGAAGCCGAACAACACCAGTTGAATAATCGGCACGCCCACTATCATGCCAAAGGTCAGCCGATCACGCTTCATCTGGATGAATTCTTTAAGCAATACTGCCATGAAACGCGGCCAGGAGAACCAGCCGCTCATTGGTAATTATCCTTTGCGGAATTCATGAGACCGATGAACACATCCTCAAGACTTGGTGCGATTTGTTCCCAGCGCAAATCAGTTCGTGCAAAGAATGTTTTCAGTGATGCTTGCAGCATCTCAGCATTTGCGCCACTCACATGCAGGGTAACGCCAAACGGCACCACCATCTCGACACCGGGCAAACTGCGCAACACAGTTGCTAATGCATACAAATCACTGCCGCTCGCCGCCCAGGTTGAAAGTCGGGATTGAGCAATCAGCTCTGCTGCAGTGCCGTGAGCGAGTAATTTACCATAGGCGATGTAGGCGAGTGAATGGCAGCGCTCGGCCTCATCCATGTAGTGCGTTGAAACAAGTACGGTCAAGCCGCCCGCAGCGAGATCATGAATCTGGTCCCAAAATTCGCGTCGCGCTTTGGGATCAACACCTGCCGTTGGCTCATCCAGTAATAATAATTTTGGCTCGTGCAGCAAACACGCAGCCAGCGCCAAGCGCTGTTTCCATCCGCCAGACAAAGCACCGGCGAGTTGCGTACGGCGCGCCGTTAATCCAAGCTTTGCCAATGTTTCATCAACCACTTTTTTGCGATTCGGCACTGCATAAACACGCGCAATGAAATCAAGATTTTCGGCAATCGATAAATCTTCATAAAGCGAAAATTTTTGCGTCATGTAGCCGACTTGACGCTTGATTTCTTGCGCCTCTTTACGAATATTAAAACCAAGGCACTGACCCTCACCTGCGTCCGGTGTGAGCAAGCCGCACAACATGCGGATCGTGGTTGTTTTGCCGCTTCCATTGGGGCCCAGAAAGCCGTAGATTTGGCCGCGATTGACGCGGATGGAAAAATCATCGACGACCGCGCGATCACCATATTTCTTGGTCAAACCTTTCACATCAATCACTGCGTCAATAACAGCATCCGGCACCGCATCAATCACCGCACCCACAGGCAGTTTTTCAGCAGGGATTGCCTCAAAATCCGCACCAGTGGCTGAGTTTGGCAAATTCATCGCCTAATTTCAACCGGTTGACCAGGATGCAGCCTGACCGCATCTGCAACACTTGGGCGTGCCTCAATCATGAACACCAGCGTGGCCCGATTCTCTTTGCTATAGATAATCGGCGAGGTATATTCGGCCTGTGGTGAAATGAAGCTAATGTTGGCTTTCAGCAGCGCGCAGCCATCACAACCCACATTGACTTCCTGGCCGATTTTCAATGTGCTCAATTCTTTTTCCGCAACAAAAAATTTGAGCTTGATATTTTCCGCAGGCAGGAGTGACACGACCGGCATCCCGGCCTGCACCCATTCGCCCGCTGTGTAGAGCGTTTCGACCACCATTGCCGCCTGTGGTGCGCGTTGTGTTTTTTGATTAAGTCGCCATTCGGCCTGCACCAATTGTTCAGCTGCCGCACTCACGTCGGCAACTGCGCCTGCAATTTCATCGGGCCGCCCGGCCAATTTTGAAACTTGCAACAGGGCATTTAATTCCACTGTGCGCGCACGATCACGTTCAAAAGCGCTGCGTGCTTCATCGAGTTTGGCAGGGGATAGAAACTTTTCATTCACCAGATTTTCAGCACGCTTTAAATCTGCCAACGACAGTTTCAACGAAGCATCTGCCTGCGCGAGTTGCGCACGCACAGCAGCGACTTCCTCGCTTCGTTTGCCTTTGCGCAAATTTTCCAAGCGCGCCTCAGCCTGCTTCACGCGGGCAAGAGCCTCTTCGCGAGCAGCACGCTCATTCCCCTGCTCGAGCGCGAACAGTGGCGCACCAGTGACGATCCGGTCGCCACGCTTGACATTGAGTGTGGTCAAACTTCCAGCGTAAGGCGACGCAATGCGCACATACTCGCCTTCTGCATAACCGGGGAAAATACTCTCGTTGACTGCATGGCAACCGCCGAACAAAATGATTGCGATACCGCCTTCAATAAACTGACGCATTTTCATTTATGACCTCCGGATTTTTTAGGCGCCGCCATGCCGGCCAGTGCCATGTCAACGCGCTCAGCAATTGCGGCGTCGGTAAACACAAACTGCTCAAGCTGCTTTAGAACCAGCGGCGGCGCGAAACTTGTTTGACTCATGGCAGCACCAACCATAATCGGCGCGCCAACAGCACCCACCAGAAATGCCAGCGCTTGCGGGATCGGCAGCGCACGCAGTGCACCATCTTTTTGTGCTTGCTTGATGAGATTGATCTCGAGGTGAATGTGGCGCGGCATATTGGCGCGCAAAAAATCCAATGCGACGAGTTCTCCGATAGCTGCATCGGCCAAAAGACGCACCAGCAACAGCCGATTATCGCGCCCGAAGCGCGCCAGCAGGTTGATGCTGGCGCGCAGGTTTTCCAGCGCAGGTGCATGGCTATTCGACTTCATTTGCAGACTCACAAACATGTCATTGTATTTTTGCTCTAGCAGTGCCCGTACAAACACGTCTTTGGTTTTAAAGTGATAGTGAAACATGCCGAGATTGACGCCAGCATGTTCAGTCAGCTGGCGAATGCTCAGGCCACGTACGCCAGTCTTGACGAGAAGTTCATGCCCGGCTTCAATCAGAAGTTGATCGACATTACGTGAAGGACGAGCCACGATTTTCCATAAATTATTTATTTTGAATGCGATTAACTATACGGTCGTATAATTTTACAGTCAAGTGGTTATAAATGGCATTCTCTAATTGAGCGGCGTGGGTCGTAATCCGAAATACGCTAGGCAAGGACTTGGCTCGGCTGGCGGCATGGACACATCAATATTGAACAAGTGCTAAATCAGATGCGAAACATCGCCCCATACCTCAACCCGCCACTCATCGTTGCGCACGGCTATGCGGTTATAGCCAACATTCGGAATATCAATTTTGTGCGGACTGGCGATGGGTAAATGATGCAGCCATCTATAAATCGCACTCAGCACCCCGCCATGCGTCACGACCAACACACACTGCCCCGCATGCTGGGCCGCAACCGCCAGGATCGTTTCACGCACCCGCTGATGAAATTGTGCGCGGCTTTCTGCACCTTCGATGGTGTAATGCGGATCAACCTCACGCGCCCGGGAGAACATTTCCGGGTATTGCGTATCCAGCTCGCTATAGGTGCTGCCTTCCGCGATACCAAACGAGCGTTCGCGCAGGCGCGCATCCAGATGAATGGGCTGTTGCAGCCGGGTGTTCAACAGCGCTGCAGTATGGCGGGTGCGCCCCAAATCGCTGGCAATAATGTAGTCGATAATGTAGCCAATATTGTGTTTATTGTTGTAACCGGCATGATCATCGCCAAGCCTTGCAGCACAAGCCTCGGCCTGCGCGATACCCTCTGCGGTTAGCGCGGAATCGGTGTGCCCCTGAATACGGCCCGCACGATTCCACTCGGTCTCGCCATGACGGATCAGGATCAAGGTGGTGGGCTTGCTCAAACTAGGCGGCCAGTTTGGTCATGCCACCCATATACGGCACCAGAGCACCGGGTATCGTCACGCTGCCATCCGCGTTCTGATAATTTTCAAGCACCGCCACCAGCGTGCGACCTACCGCCAAACCTGAGCCATTGACCGTGTGCAGGTATTCGGCTTTACCTTGGGCGCTCTTGCAGCGCGCCATCATGCGGCGCGCCTGGAAGGCTTCATATAGCGAGCATGATGAGATTTCACGATACTGATTTTGCGCCGGTAGCCACACCTCCAGATCGTAGGTCTTGGCGCTGGCAAAACCCATATCGCCGGTACACAGCAACATAGTGCGGTAAGGCAGCGCCAGTTTTTGCAAAATGGCTTCGGCGTGCTGCACCAGTTCTTCATGTGCCGCCACCGAGGCTTCGGGTGACACAATTTGCACTACCTCAACCTTGTCGAACTGATGCTGGCGAATCATGCCGCGGGTGTCTTTGCCGTAGCTGCCCGCTTCCGAGCGAAAGCATGGCGAGTGACACGCAAACTTCATCGGTAATTGCTTTGCATCGACGATTTCATCGCGCACAAAATTGGTCACCGGCACTTCAGCGGTCGGGATCAAATACATATCACGGCCTTCAATCTTGAAACCATCGTCGCGGAATTTTTCAAGATTGGTCACGCCGTCGATGCAATAATCATTCACCATATAGGGCACATACACCTCGGTGTAGCCATGCTCCAGCGTATGGGTATTCAACATGAATTGCGCCAGCGCCCGATGCAGGCGTGCCACCCCGCCGCGAAGCACCGAGAACCGGGCCCCGCTTAGCTTTGCAGCCGTTGCAAAATCAATGCCGCCCAGCGCTTCGCCAATATCCACATGGTCTTTCACCGCAAAATCGAACACTTTCGGGGTGCCCCATTTGCGGACTTCCACATTATCGTGTTCTGATTTTCCAGTGGGCACTTCGGCGCGAGGAATATTGGGAATCTGCCGCAAAAAGGCATTGAGCTTTTCCTGCAACTCAGCCAGCGCGATTTCATTGGCTTTCAAGTTGTCCCCTAGGCCCGACACATCAGCCATGACCGCCGTGGTGTCCTCGCCCTTACCTTTCATCATACCGATTTGTTTTGAAGCGGCATTGCGTTTGGCTTGCAGCTCTTCGGTCTGCATTTGGAGTTTTTTTCGCTCATCTTCGAGCGCGCGAAATTGCGTCTCATCGAAGGGGTGATGGCGTCGCGCCAGCCCGGCAACGGCAGTGGGTAAATCTTTACGGAGTTGTTGGAGATCTAACATGGGGATTCTTTCTCAGAGTTTGTTGTTTTTTATATGAGATATCACGGACTGCTAATTAGGGCAGCAGAACAATAGAA
>JAYWCO010000245.1:0-1571 GCA_043780475.1 Burkholderiales bacterium
GAGAGAGCTGATGTGCTGTTTGGCTATATGGGCGATGAAGGATTACAGGCGCTGGCGAAAGACAGTGTTTTTAAGGCATCAAAAATTACCCTGTTTGCGCCGCTCAGCGGAGTTGAATTAACCGACGGCGCTGATCATATTTACTTCGTCCGCCCGACTTACCGTGATGAAGCCAAGCACATCATTCAACATTTCAGCCTGCTCGGCAATGCCAGCTTTGCAGTTGTCGCCATCAATAATTCATTCGGTATCACCATCGCCAGTGAAATGATCGCCCAGCTAAAATCACGTGGACTCACACTCACCAACAGCAGCGTGCTCAATGCAGATCTCAAAAATATCGAGGCGATCAATCGCGAACTCACTCGCTTGAAACCGCAGGTGATTGTGATGGCAGCCGATACGATTTCAACGGCCGAGTTTTTAAAACGCTTTCGCCCGCTCAATAAAGGCGCTAATGTCGTCGGATTTTCAACCGTCAACCATCGCACCTTGATCGAGCTTGCCACCCCTGATTTTGCGGCCGGCGCGATGCTGACCCAGGTGGTGCCGCATCCTGATGCCAATACCACCAAGCTGCAGTTCGAACATCGCACCCTGATAAACAAATATCGCGATGAGCCGCCCTCACACCTTACGCTTGAAGGTTTTTTAGCCGCCAAGGGGCTGGTTAGGGCGCTAGAACATAGTGGGCTTGAGCGTAGCGGTCGTGATTTATCCAAAGCAAATATTGCCGCCGCGTTGGCTGGCGAGAAACGCTTCGATCTCGAAGGTATGACGCTGGTGTTCACGCCCAAAAATGATCGCGGTTCAAACTATGTTGACCTAACCTATTTGCGCAAGAGTGGCCGACTGATTCAATAACGCAGGGTGCGTTTTTTTAAACCGATCTGGCTAAAAATCAAAGACTACCAACCGCGATTACTTGCTTCTCCGCAATCGGCTATTCACATCATCGAAGATCGGCATAATCGCCAGCAATAACACCAGCGCGGCCAGCGGAATCGTAAAACCAAAACCCACATATTTGAATCCCAATGCTCCCGTTACACCGCCGAAAAAAAACAGTGATACCAAGGAGGCCAAGACGCGTATTTTGTTTTTATCCGCCATCACTTTCTGTGCCACTCGCGGGTGTCGGGCGATGTTCCAGTAAAACAATTTACCCAGCTCAATACCCATATCCGTGATCAGGCCGGTGACATGCGTGGTGCGGATTTCGGCTTTGGATATTTTGGTAATGAGCGCATTTTGCAAACCCATGATGAAACACAGCAACATCACCGTCATTGAGACAAACAGGCCCATGTGAATATTCAGATTAGCGCCGGCAATACCAAAGCAAAGTAATAAAATTGACTCAACCAACAACGGCAATGCATACACACTGTTAAGCGATTGACGTCGACCCCAATTAACCAACATGGCGGTACTCGCCGCACCAGCGAGAAATGACAGCAGCGCCCCCAAGCCCGCCAGCGCAATTTGGCTATTGCCAACCGCCATATTGTCCGCGATGGAGGCGACGATGCCCGACATATGCGAGGTGTATTGCGCAACCGCCAAAAGGC
>JAYWCO010000246.1:0-8830 GCA_043780475.1 Burkholderiales bacterium
CACCTTGCGGGTCGTCGCAACAGATGGCCATCGACTATCAATGGCCCAATATAAATTGGCAGAACCGGTCGCAAAAATTGATGCTATTCTGCCGCGAAAAACCGTGCTGGAGCTCATTAAATTAATCGATGAAAGTGATGATCCAATCAATCTCACCATGCATCAAAATCAGGTGAAATTTACGTTTACCGGCATCGAGATTGTATCCAAGATAGTTGAAGGCAAGTTTCCGGATTACACCAAAGTTATTCCCACTGGCTATACCAATCATGTTTCGCTTAATCGCGCAGAATTTCAGGGCGCATTGCAGCGCGCGTCGATTTTGTCAAACGACAAAATCCGGGGAGTAAGACTGGTATTTACCAAAGATTCACTTTCCATCATTTGCTCAAACAATGAACAAGAAGAGGCAGAAGAGAGCCTGCCTATCCCGTACGAGCGAGAGGCGCTGGATATAGCCTTCAACATCGCGTATTTACTCGATGTGCTGAGCCATTTGTCTACTGAAACCATACAACTTTCCTTGGGCGAGGCTAATATGTCTAGCGCACTCATGACGCAGCCAGGTAGCGATAACTTCAAATACGTCGTTATGCCCATGCGTATCTAGGAAAAGCAAAATTAAAACAAGTGCAGCAGCGCCAAAACGAATAGTCGCGCAGCAAGCTGGAAAATAAATCAGCGGCAGCAACACTCAAACTATGACTCAGCACCAAGCCCCAAAGCAAGGAAACAAATGGTAACGCCAAAAAAGCCAGACGAAAAAGCGTACGACTCAGATTCAATTAAAATTTTGAAAGGCTTGGAAGCCGTGCGGAAACGTCCCGGTATGTATATTGGTGATACATCAGATGGAAGCGGGCTGCATCACATGGTATTCGAGGTCGTTGATAACGCGATTGACGAAGCGCTGGCGGGACACTGCGATGACATCAAAATTACCATCCATACCGACAATTCTATTTCAGTTATCGATAATGGTCGCGGCATACCTACGGGCATTAAAGAGGACGACGAGTTCAAACGTTCAGCCGCGGAAATTGTGATGACAGAGTTACATGCGGGTGGCAAATTTGATGCTAACTCATACAAGGTATCAGGTGGTCTGCACGGCGTGGGCGTATCTGTCGTAAATGCACTTTCTGAATGGCTGAAGCTGCGCATACGCCGCGATGGCAAAGTACACGAGATGGAGTTTCGTCATGGCGACAGAGTCGCACCGCTAGTCGTGGTTGGCAATACCGACAAGCGTGGAACCGAGGTGCACTTCTTGGCGGCGAAAGAAACATTCACCACCATTGAATTCCATTATGAAATCCTGGCCAAGCGCCTGCGTGAGCTATCGTTTCTAAACAACGGCGTAAAAATTGAATTGGTTGATCAACGTAACGGTAAAAGCGAAAACTTCGCCTACTCAGGCGGCGTAAAAGGTTTTGTTGAATACATGAACCGCGCGAAGAACGTATTGCACCCCAAGGTTTTCTACGCGATTGGTGAAAAGGACGGCATGACTATTGAAGTGTCCATGCAATGGAATGATAGTTACAGCGAATCCGTGCAGTGCTTCACCAACAACATTCCGCAGCGTGATGGTGGTACGCATCTAACTGGCCTACGCACCGCGATGACGCGAGTGATGAATAAATTTATTGAAGAAAATGAACTGGCCAAAAAAGCAAAAGTAGAAACCTCGGGCGACGATATGCGTGAAGGGTTAACCTGCGTCCTATCCGTAAAAGTGCCAGAACCCAAATTTTCCTCGCAGACAAAAGATAAATTGGTGTCCAGCGAGGTGCAGCCCGTTGTATCAGAAGTGGTCGCGGCCAAGCTCTCGGAATATTTACTTGAGAACCCGGCAGATGCCAAAACAATTTGCGGAAAAATTATTGATGCCGCTCGCGCCCGCGACGCCGCCCGTAAAGCGCGAGAATTAACCCGCCGCAAGGGCGTTATGGACGGTGTTGGCTTACCGGGAAAATTGGCCGACTGCCAAGAAAAAGATCCTGCGCTTTGCGAAATATATATTGTCGAGGGAGATTCGGCCGGCGGCTCCGCCAAGCAGGGCAGGGATCGCAAATTTCAGGCGATTTTACCGCTGCGCGGCAAAGTTTTAAACGTCGAAAAAGCCCGCATTGATAAAGTTATTTCGTCGGAGCAAATTGCCACATTGATTACCGCGCTCGGTGCAGGTATCGGCAGAGATGATTTCAACCACGACAAACTTCGTTACCACCGCATTATCATCATGACCGATGCGGACGTAGACGGCGCGCACATTCGCACATTGTTGCTGACATTTTTCTACCGCCAAATGCCACAGCTTGTCGAGAACGGCTACATCTATATCGCACAGCCACCGCTTTATAAAATCAAAAGCGGCAAAGAGGAGCGATATGTCAAAGATGAACTGGAGCTTAAACAAGCGCAACTCAAAAAGGCCTTGAACGACGCGGTGCTTAATCCGGGCGGAGGCAGCGTGCCGATCATGGGGGATGCGCTCGAAAACATCGCAAAAGATTTCTTGATGACCGAAGCCGTTATTGGTCGGCTCATGAGGACGCTGGATCCAGAGGTGCTTACCGGCATGCTGCAGTGCCCGCGGTTTGATTTGAAGACCGCGGAAGGCGCTTCTAAAGCGGCCGTTTGGTTGACAGACGCGGTTGGTGCGCACCACCTGACCATAAAGGTAGAGCAGGATGAGGCACATGATGGTTATCGCTTGCGGTGTGTCAAAACCCTGCACGGTAACACTCGCCAGACCGTAATTGACACAACCTTCATTGAAACCGGTGATTACGAACAAATTGTGAAAATGGCGCAAACATTGAACGGCCTGATTCGCGAGGGCGCGGAGATCAAACGCGGCGAAAAAGGGATGGCTGTTGCCTCGTTCGGCGCTGCGCTGACATGGCTGATTGATCAGGCTAAAGACGGGATGCATATCCAGCGCTACAAAGGTTTAGGTGAAATGAACCCCGAGCAATTGTGGGAAACAACGATGGATCCCAAAGTGCGGATTTTAAACCGCGTGCAAATTGAGGATGGCATTGCGGCAGATGAGATATTCACGACGCTCATGGGTGATGATGTTGAGCCGCGCCGCGCGTTCATTGAAAGTAACGCTTTGTATGTGCAGAATTTGGATGTCTGAACAAAAAGACTAATCGATGAACTATAAAAATGCCCGCGCCATGCGGGCGTTTTTACTTTTTATGAAGAAACTTAAAATGATTTCATCAAACTTTAAACAGGTCAATATTACACTGCTGCTTATACTCGCTGTAGCACTGATCGGTACGCCCGTTCGCGCAGAGGAGCTGGGGATTTATAAAACTCCGCCTGCCCCCTTGCAAGCCATCGTGGATCAGGTGCGCGCGCCATCAGTAAACCTAAGTCCGCGGAGCGATTTGGCGGCCATGGCAAAGATGCCGACGTTGCCCAGTATTCGTGAGGTTGCCCAGCCTGAACTAAAACTCGCGGGCTTACGTATTAATCCGCGCACCTATAGTCAAAGCCGCTTTTCGTTTGGGGAAGATTTATGGCTGCTCGATATCGAAATGCACAAAGAAATTCGCATCAATGGTTTGCCGAAAAATTTGAAACTGGCCGACATGGCATGGTCGCCAGACCAGCGCTCGCTGGCCTTTACGCATATTGCCGATGTCGGTACATCGGCTGCTGCAGTTGAGTTATGGCTGGTTGATGTGGCCAGCAAAATCGCGAGAAAAATTCCAACAGCGGCGCTAAACACCGTCTATGGGCGCGGTTTTACCTGGATGCCAAACAGTAAATCCCTGCTGGTGCGTTTGCGCCCCGCCAACCAAGGTGCGGCGCCGTCTTCAAACCTTATTCCAGCGGGGCCGAATAGCCAGGATGCCACGTCAGGCGGTGGTCAGCGTCAGGTGGTTACCTTACAAGACTTGCTGAAAAATGAAACAGACGCAAAAATATTTGATCACTACACACTGGTGCAGGCCGCCATTGTCGAGTTGAACGGCAAAACGACGGTGGTAGGGATGCCGGATCGCATTCTGGGCATTAGCCCATCGCCGGATGGAAAATATTTACTCACGCAAACCCTGGAGCGTCCGTATTCTTACGTAGTCTCGTCGCAATCATTTCCGCGTCGAATTGAGGTGTGTGACCTATCGGGTAAGGTTATTCATGTTGTCGACAGGCTAACCCTCGAAGAAGGCCTGCCGCCAGGCAACGATGCGGTTAGAACCGGTGTGCGCGATGTGAGCTGGCGTGCTGATACGCCGGCCACTTTGGTCTGGGCCGAGGCGCAGGACGGCGGCAACCCCGCAAAAGTGGCCGATATTCGCGATATCGTTTTCACCCAAGCCGCGCCGTTCAAGGATAAACCGCGCGAGGTAATAAGGTTGGCCACCCGCTACCGCGGCGCATATTGGGCACGTGATGACCTGGCCATCATGTCGGAATATTGGTGGAAAACACGCGCCGTCAAAGTCTGGCGCATTAAGCCCGGCGCCGTTGAGCCGATCACGAAACCCGCCGACTTAATAGCCAGCTACTCAAGCGAAGATCGCTATAACGACCCGGGAACGCCCATCACAACGATGGATTCATCGGGCAATCCCCGGCTGTTAATTGCCAGCGACAATGAATCGATTTTCCTCGACGGTGCTGGTGCTTCGCCTGAAGGCGATCGACCATTTCTAGATCGTCTGAACCTCGCAACGCAAAAAAAGGAGCGTCTGTTTCAATCCGAAGCACCCCAATTTGAAGACGTGATTGCAATGCTGGATAGTGAAGGCAAGCGTCTCCTCACCACGCGTGAATCACCAACCGAGCGCGCCAATTTTTATTTGCGGGATTTGCGCAAGACCACAGCAGCACAACTCACGCAACTGACCTGGTTTCCTCACCCCACCCCGCAATTGGCCACCGTGGTCAAAGAACAAATTCGTTATAGGCGCGCGGATGGCGTGGATCTGACTGCAACCCTATACCTGCCGCCCAACTATGATTCAAAACGTGATGGCCCGCTGCCCATGTTGATGTGGGCATATCCGCAAGAGTTCACGACCGCAAACGCGGCGAGCCAAGTTACCTCGTCACCGTATCGCTTTAATAACATGAGCTATTCGGGGCCGCAGGCGATGCTGGCCATGGGCTATGCGGTACTTGACAATCCTTCCATGCCGATAGTTGGTGAAGGCGGCAAAGAAGCCAACGATACCTATCTGCCACAACTCATTGCCAGCGCGGAAGCGGCCGTCAATGAGGTGGTGAGACGTGGCGTGGCTGACCGTGATCGCATCGCTATTGGCGGGCATTCCTACGGCGCATTTATGACCGCTAATTTGCTTGCACACACCCGGCTATTCCGGGCTGGCATCGCGCGTTCCGGCGCCTACAACCGCACGCTAACACCATTCGGATTCCAGGCTGAAGAGCGCCCGTTCTGGAAAGCCAAAGATACCTACAACGCCATGTCACCCTTCAACTTCGCGGATCAAATTAAAGATGCGTTGCTCATCATCCACGGCGAACAGGACAATAATCCTGGCACCTTTCCGATCCAGAGCGAACGCTTGTTTCAAGCCATGAAAGGCCTAGGCGGTAACGCACGACTAGTGATGCTTCCCAATGAAAGTCATGGCTACCGCGCCCGCGAATCTCTCGCGCATATGCTTTATGAAATGAATCTATGGATGGAGAAATATGTGAAGAATGCGAAGCCACGTGAAGGCGGCGGTATAAAAGAGGCAGCAAAGTCTGATAATCAATAAAAATCAAACCCTACCACTAGCGCGGTGCTTTGGGTAGAAACGCTTCAAACGCCTTGCCTGGTGTGGAGTTTGGTTTTAATAAAAGCTATAACGCATGGCAATACGATCACGCTTTAATGCCATCCCTTCAGCACGCAAGCCAGGGACATCAGGCATGTACTGGCGTGATTGCGCAAACACCGCCCGCCCGCTTTGATAGTCGTAGCAAAACGAGGTGGAATCCCGACGACAAGCATTTGGCAAGCGATCGCTATGGTTATGGGTAAATGGAGCCGATGCGCTCTGTGAAAGAAGCGAAAGAGGTAAAAAAGTTGAAGTCGCCTCAAGCAAAACACTGGTTTGTTTGCTGCCCGATGACAGGATAGCGCGCGATGAAAGCACGCTGGGCATGGATATCGGGGTAGAGTAAATCGCCCGCATTATTTTTACGCTTCCTGGCTTATCTGTTTCAACGGCAGATGCCGCCGCAGGCGTTGCCATCGCGGCAGCCGTTACGGTTACTACTGCTGCGCCAACGTAGCGCCAGGCGACCACGCCCAGGTTTGGCTGCTTTAAACTGCATTGGGTGGTACTGACACTAATCGTGATTTTCATCGCATCCCCGGCATGACCTGTTGTTGGTGAGCGACAACCGCGCCGTAAATGTGCTGCCGTATCTCGCCCACAGTTCTGGCAATTTCAACATCATGGGTGTTATGCCCGGAGAATGCTGAAGGGTCAACATCTTTGCACCACGATTGTCAAACTGCATGAAGACTGGAGCAAAAACCGTTCCAACAGCCTGACGCAGTAAGCTCTCATATTTTACCTATAGCTTTACCTACGCGGCTTTACGCCGTTTTACGGTCGTTGCGGCAGCTTTAGGTACTTTGACTGCTGTTTTGGATACCACTTTGGGCGCCCTAGGTTTTGCGGTGGCTTTCGGGGCTGTCGTTTTGGCGGTGGTCGATTTTATCGCCCGCTTCGAGGCTTTCTTCGCAACCACACCGCCTGACTTTTCCTCAATCAAGGCAACCGCCTCGTCAAGCGTAATAGAGTCGGCCTGATCCTTGTTCGGAAGAGTTGCATTGGTGGTGCCATGCTTCACATACGGCCCGTAGCGGCCCGAATAAACAGAAATCACCTGGTCGTCAACAGGATGTTTGCCCAGGATGCGCAGCGCCCCGGTTGGGCCGCTGGCCGCTGCTGCGCGAGCACCCTTACCGCCCGCTTTGGGTTCACGCTGTTCAAACTCAAAACTGGTTTTGCCATCAGCTTGACGCACCAGGTAGGCGGAGAATGGACGGCCCTTTTTGGAGATAAATTTTTCCAGTAAATCAGTTTTGCCGGTCGTTAATAATTTCACCATTTGCTCGCGTTCAATGGTGCGCTTCAGGATCACTCGCCCCGAGCGGAAGTCGCAGGTTTTGGCTGAGCCCACCGCCTTTTCGCAACTGTAGGCATTTGGCATTTCAAACACGCGTGAACCGCATTTGGGGCAAGCGCCCAGCGATTCTTGTCCTGAAAAATCAGGCGGCTCGCCGTCTTCACCATCTTTGTCGCCCCAGGAAAATTCAATGGCAAATTCTTTGTTTAGAATCAAATTGGCTGAAAACGCCCGGCCCAAGCGGCTGCGGAAGCCATCCAGCGGGCCCACATCTTTTTTCTCAATTAGCGTTTCAGCTTCGTGCATTTCAAGCTGTCGTCCGGCGAGGATTTTCCAGAAGCCAAAATCACATTTCTGGCATTGGAATTTTTTATAATTCTCATGAATCTCGCCGCCGCATTTTGGGCAGGGTATATTGAGCTTGCCGAAGTCACCCGGAATCGTATCGGCTTCAAAATTCTTGGCTTGGCCGACTATGTGCTTGGTCATCTCAATGATTTCAGCCATGAATTTTTTGCGGGAAAGTTTGCCCTGTTGCATTTGCGAAAGCTTGTACTCCCACTCTGCCGTCATCGCCGGCGAAAACAACTCAGGGACACCTAAGCCATGCAACAAGGTCATCAGCGAAAATGCTTTTGCCGTCGGAATCAGCTCACGACCTTCGCGCAAAATATATTTTTCAAACAGCAAGCCCTCAATGGTGGCGGCGCGCGTGGCCGGTGTACCAAGACCTTTTTCTTTCATGGCCGCACGCAGCTCATCATCATCAATCAACTTGCCCGCGCCCTCCATGGCTGATAACAGTGTTGCCTCCGAGAAGCGCGCTGGTGGCTTGGTCTGCGTCGGCTTTGACTCGATAGTTTCGGCCTTTACCTGCTCGCCCTGCTTGACTGCGGAAAGATTACTGGTTGCGTTCTCGTCATCAATTTCGCGGCCATAAACAGCAAGCCAACCAGCGCTGACCAATACCTTGCCTTCAGATTTAAAGGGCTCGTTTTCGACCCGCGTAATCCGCGTTGTTTGCAAAAACTCGGCGCTCGGGTGGAAAACAGCCAGAAAACGTTTGACTACAAAGTCATATAATTTTGCTTCAATCTCATTAAGCGATTTTGGTTCTTGCAGCGTCGGGATAATCGCAAAGTGATCCGAGATTTTTGAATTATCGAAGATCCGTTTGTTTGGCTTTACCCATTTTTCATCCAGAATTTTTTTAGCAAAGGTGTTGTAGGGGCCTTCTTTCAACATCTTCAATGTGTCTTTGACGGTGTCGATATAATCTTCCGGCAAAGCGCGCGCATCCGTACGTGGGTAAGTTAGCACTTTATGTTTTTCATACAGCGCCTGAGCCAGCCCCAGGGTTGTTTTCGCGCTAAAACCGAAGCGTGAATTGGCCTCACGTTGCAGCGAGGTTAGGTCAAATAGCATCGGTGGCGCTTGCGTGGTTGGCTTCGATTCTTCCTCAACCGTGCCAATTTTGTCCATGCATTTGGTGACCAAGGCGCGGGCGGACTTTTCGTCCCAGATACGCTCCGGTTTCAGCGCTTCATCATCAGATTTTTTGAATTTTTCATCAAACCAGCGGCCTGCATAATCGCCGCCGGAAGCCGAAAAATTACCTATCACCTCCCAATAATCACGCGGTTTGAAGGCTTTGATCTTGGCTTCGCGCTCGACCATAATCGCCAGCGTTGGCGTCTGTACCCTACCC
>JAYWCO010000247.1:0-4845 GCA_043780475.1 Burkholderiales bacterium
CCCGTTACCGCGGCCATGGCATCGGCCGCAGGCTCTGGCGAGCAGTCATCAATAACCATGACTTCAATAGCGAGATCCGCACAGGTTGCTGCAATACTTTTCAGGCAGGTAAACGTCATCACGTGCTGCGCATAGACCGGGATGATGATGGAAAAACGCGGCGCGGCATGGTGCGGGACGATGAGCGGCGTAATCGCGGTTTCCAATTCATAAATCGGCTTGGACTCGCGCGACGTTTCTGCGCGACGCGTGAGCTTTTCATGCACCCGTTTGCCCAACGCGACTGCGCCCTCTTCCTTCAATATTTGTGAAGCGACCGCGATCCGGTGGGGTAATTGCCGGGTGCTGAGCCGGGCATCTTTTGCGCGGTATACCCATGATTTAATAAAGTGCGCAACGGTTCTTAATGGGGCCGTCATGCGCCAGAATCGACTACCGTCGATTTCATAATATGCAGCTCTGGCGACATCACGCTCACCTTCTAGCGTCACGCGGGTTTCATCAAGAGCCGCAGCCAGTTCCTCCTGATGGCGTTGCAGGACACCATAATCCGCCTGGGTTTGTTGTAGCGCTAAATTAAGATCATCCACATCCTGATCGCGTTCACGTAAGGCGATATGGGCGGCTTCGGCGGATTCTCTGGTGGACACAATTTCATGCTCGGCTTCATCAATGCGGCGTACTAACTCATGCCGGGCTTCGGCCTGCCCGCAGACCACACCGAGGCTGTATAAATCCGGCATGGAGTAAAGGGCATCGGCTTGTATTTTTTTAGGCTGATGAAAAAAGGCGGCTTTCAAGGTGACTAATCGAGACGTATCCGTTGCGGCCGCGCTTGTCACTGCTGGGGATGCGGTGACAGCACTAAGCGTATATTGCGCAAGATATTGAGCGGGTGAAGTCGACTGCATAACTACATTATTTTTAGGTGAGGACGGCGCATTAGTCGCGACGAGCAACGCGTCGTTCCAGATATTTGCGGCACTGTTCCAATCGAGCATTTTGGCTTGCGGCATCGTTTCAAGCCGCTCGATAAATGCGCCTAGGCGTGAGGCAATAATCGGCAACCCTGACGCCAGCGCAGCGCTCAGGGTGTATGAAAAACTCTCCGGAATTTGCGAGGGAAATATAAACGCATCAGCACGCTGAAGCGCAATGAGTTCTGGTAAGTCACGCTCGTCATAACTGCCGTAGACCGTAATCGGCAAAGTTGGAAAAGCCGGCAGCGGCGCGACCGTTGGCCCCAGCACCACAAACTGCAAAGCCAGATTACGTGCTTTCGCATCCTGCGCACAAGCTTCAATGACGGTCAGGCCCTTACTGGACGCGAGGCGGCCAAGCACCAACACCTTACGGGCATGCACTGCGCTGGCAAGAGGATGGGCGATGGCTTCGGGATGTGGCCACAGCAAGGTTTTTATATCCGGAAAATATTCGGCGACACGTTCCTGAATATATCTCGATGGACAAATAACTCGCGCAGCAGTTTTGAGAAGCCCGTGCATTTGATTGCGCCACGCTTCGTTGGAAAGATTCCACGCGTGCATAATCGTGTGCGTGGGTACTACACCGCCTTCATCCAGGAAATATTGCGGCGTGATCAGAAAATGATCATGCAGGGTGATGTCGAGCGGTGCGCGAAGAGTTGCAGCCAAATCCAGAATGGCGATTGGCAAACCATCAATATGATGCAAATGCACCCGCGAAATCATCAACAATTTTAAAAACTCGGCGAGTTGTGGATACTCGGCAGCGCCTGAGAAATAGGCGGTCAATTTTTCGCCTTGCCTGGCCCATTGCACTGAGAGCACATCCGGGCCAGACGGTTTCAGGATCAATACTTCATGGGTGTTGGCTAGCATCAGCGCCATATCCTGAATATGGCGCTCCGTTCCACCGCCCAGCGCGTGGGTGATAAAAACGATTTTTGGCAGGGTGGAAGACGCTAAGCGCGACAAGGCCGCTTGATGTTGCTGGGTATCATGTTCAATGGAAATAGCAGAAGCGGCTGTGGTCACGGGAGGTCACTAAAAAGTAATGGAATGCGCTCGGTTAAGCATGCATTCGAGCTAAAGATTATAAGCGAGCCTGCGATACTTTCATTTTGCCGGGTCAACAGAAGAGCGGGCATCGCGGGATGCAAAATAAATTCCCGACAGCAAGACCGTGAACCCCAGTAATTGAAGAGGCGCAAATTTTTCGCCGAATATCCACCATGCGAGCAGCGATGAGCCGATGGGCTCGCCCAAAATAACGATGGCAATAAACGTAGCCGGAATATGTTTAAGTGCCCAGTTGATGCCGCTGTGGCCGATTAGCTGCGGCCCCAGGCCGAGCCCCAGCAGGCACAACCAGGCAAGACCTGAATAACCTGCCAGCGATTGGCTCGTCACTAGGGTAGCCATCAACAAAGCCAGCGCTGCACTGCCATAAGTGAGCAGGATATACGGCAACAAGGTCATAGTTTTGCGAAGACGCCGACCGATCAACAAATAGCCGCAGACCGCGAATGAACCGATTAGCGCCAGCATATTGCCGAGCGGTGGATTGGTACCGCTGGCGCTCGCCGCCCAACGCGCATCAGAAGCAAAAATAAATGCGCTGCCCAGAATGGCGGCGATGATACCGATGACTAACCATTTGCCGAGCTTTTCACGAAACACCAGCCACGAAACTAGCGCAATCCAGATCGGATTGGTAGTTACCAGCGCAGTGCTGCTGGCGACCGATGTATAGCTCAATGATGAAATCCAGGAAGCGAAATGTGCCGCCAGAAATATTCCTGAGGCCGCGGCCAGCGCATAGTCCTGGCGGCTGATTTTTGCCAGCTCGGCACGCGCATCAGACTTCGCTGCCACCAACACGAGCAGCACCAGCGCGGCGATACCGAGGCGCCAGGTCGCAATGGCCAGGGAAGAAATGTTTTCTGCTTGCGCGTAGCGAATCATGATCGCCGCACTTGATACCATCAGCACCGATAGACCCAGTACCGTGTAGCGTAGCCATTTTGAATGCAATGACGATGATGCCGCGACGATCATGTGCTAGCCCAAGCGCCGTTCCAGCTTACGCACAAACCCGCCAACCCAAAATTAAGCAAACGGCTGCTGCAACACAATGGTTTCTTCACGATCAGGCCCGGTCGATACCAGCGCGATCGGTGCGCCAACCAAGGCTTCCAGACGACGCAAATAAGCTTGCGCATTTAGAGGCAGCTTGTCCCAGCCACTGACACCCACGGTGCTGTCAGACCAGCCGGCATGATCTTCATAAATCGGCGTGCAGGACGCAATGTTTTCTGCACCATAGGGCAGGATATCCACCACCGTTCCATTGACGATATAGCCGGTACAAATGCGTAAGGTTTGCAAACCATCCAGCACATCAAGTTTGGTAATGCATAGACCAGACAGGCCATTGATTTGCGCAGCACGTTTCAAGGCAGCCGCATCAAACCAGCCGCAGCGACGTGGACGGCCCGTGACCGAGCCATATTCATTACCGCGCTTACGCAAAGCCTCGCCGACATCATCTTCAAGCTCGGTTGGAAACGGCCCTGAACCGACGCGCGTTGCATACGCTTTGGTAATACCCAATACATAGTTCAATGCTTGCGGGCCAACCCCTGCACCGGCGGAAGCCTGGCCCGCAAGGCAATTTGATGAGGTCACAAACGGGTAGGTGCCGTAGTCAACATCCAGCAATGCAGCTTGTGCGCCCTCGAATAAAAGTTGTTTGCCCGCTGCCATAAGCTGATGTAATTCCGCCGAGACATCCGCAATCATGGGCTTCAGGCGTTCGGCCATGACTAGGGTCGGCTCGAAGACTGATTCAATGCTCACTGGCGCTGCTTTCAAATAATGCGTCAATACAAAATTGTGATAATCAAGAACCTCAACCAATTTATCGCGGAACCGTTCGGGGAACAGCAAATCGTTTACGCGAATAGCCCGGCGGGCGACTTTATCTTCATAGGCCGGGCCAATGCCCCGCCCGGTTGTGCCGAGTTTATCGGCGCCCAGCTTGATCTCACGCGCTTGATCAAGGGCGACGTGATAGGGCAGGATCAGCGGGCACGCTTGTGAAATCCGCAGGCGTGAAATGACATCCAGCCCAGAGGCAGTTAATTCATCAATTTCCTGCAACAACGCCGCAGGCGATAACACCACACCATTGCCAATAAAGCACATGACGTGTGGATGCAGCATGCCGGAAGGAATCAAGCGCAATATGGTTTTTTTGCCATTGACTACCAGGGTATGGCCAGCGTTATGCCCACCCTGAAAGCGCACCACACCGGCGACTTCATCGGTCAGCCAATCGACAATCTTGCCCTTGCCTTCATCGCCCCATTGCGTACCAATAACCACTACGTTCTTTGCCATGTCTGAAACCCTTTTATTGAATCTGCTGAAATTGCTTAATCTGCTGAGTCTGTGACCTGTTTGATCTGCTTGCGCCAGAGCGTCCGTCGTATTGCGTATTCGGTATCCGGTATTGCGGACAGTGGTCGGCGGTCAATGATTGCCCAGCGGGATGACCGCCCAGCGGTCCTCTTTAAAAACAAGTTGGCGGTCACAACCCAACTCATGAGCATGGGCATCATGACCTGGCAGTTGCGTAATCACGATTTCACCTGCCGCTCGCAGTGCATCAATGGCCGTTTGTGTGGCCTGATCCAGGGTGGCCGGGGCCAGTACAGCGCCAGGCGCTGTATGGTCGGCAATCAGCGGCAGCAAAGACTTTAAATCCATCGAGAAACCGGTTGCAGCCCTTGCTCGGCCAAATGCTTTGCCAACCTGATCATAACGACCACCACGTGCTACTGCGTCTGATGCGCCGTTG
>JAYWCO010000248.1:0-2760 GCA_043780475.1 Burkholderiales bacterium
GCCTGCATTGATCGTGGCCTCAATACCGAAGGCATGTTGCCCGGCGGGCTCAAGGTAATGCGACGCGCCAGCGGCATCCATCAAAAATTAATGATTGAAAAATCCAACCTGGCCAACCTGCCGCATCAAATTATGGATTGGGTCAGCGTGTACGCGATTGCGGTCAATGAAGAAAACGCCGCCGGTGGACGCGTGGTGACCGCACCCACTAACGGTGCGGCCGGCGTGGTGCCCGCGGTAATGCGCTATGCGCATGATTTTTGCGGTGCCAGCCAACAGCAAATGCGCGATTATTTATTGGTGTCTTCGGCGATCGGCGCGCTGTGCAAAATGAATGCATCCATTTCTGGCGCTGAGGTCGGCTGTCAGGGGGAAGTCGGCTCTGCCAGCGCGATGGCTGCGGCGGGATTAGCCGCAGTGCTCGGCGCAACGGACGCGCAAATTGAGAACGCTGCCGAGATTGCGCTTGAGCATCATCTGGGCATGACCTGTGATCCGATTGGTGGTCTGGTGCAAATTCCCTGCATCGAGCGTAATGCCATGGGTGCGATCAAGGCGATTTCTGCCACCTCATTGGCGATGCGCGGCGATGGGATTCATCACGTCACGCTCGACCAGGCTATTGATACCATGCGCCGCACCGGCGCTGATATGCAGACCCAATACAAGGAAACCTCGCTGGGTGGGCTCGCGGTGCGGCTGGTGGAATGCTAGTCCGCAGAAATTGGTGTTAGGTGTAGGCTAAAGCGTAGAATACGGGACTGGAAATAAAGTAACATAAAGTAAAGTGAAGTGAATAAAAGTGCAGCGAAGTACAGTGTAATGCAGTGGAATGCAGCGCCGATTTGAGGTTCAGCTTGCGGGCGCGGATGCGATGTTTAGGTCATGTTGTGAGCTTTTAAAAAATTTTAAGCTTGAAGACTTGGTTTTTATATCGGGCATCCAACAAATACGGCTAAAGAGAGGGTGCGTGTTTTATCACAAAGCCTGTCCGCCGCCGAAGCCAAGCGTGACAGGTTTTTTCATTTTGGAGTCATGATCATGAGTGCAATTTTGCGGGTGTTGTTGGTATTGTCATGTTTGTCGTGGTCGTTGATGACCGGCCTATGCTGGGCGTCTGCCGATCAACCCAGCAAGCCGCTGGCGAAAATAGCCGAGCGCTATTTTGAAGATCGGCTGCAGTTGGATCCGCTCGAAGGTACCGCGACGACCGGTGAGGCGCGCTTTGAAGGTGAGCTGACGATTACGATTGCGCCCGCCCATTTGGCGAAAGTGCGGAAGCTTTCACAGCGCGTGTTGAAAGAGCTGAATTCGCTGGATGAACAAAAACTTTCGCCTGCTGACCGCATGACTTACGCGGTACTCAAGCGCCAGTTGCAGGAGCAACTGGAAGGCGATAAATTCCCCGGCGAGCTGTTGCCCATTGATCAATATGGTGGCTTGCCCGTCAGCCTTGCGCAATTCGGCACCGGGCAGGATATTCAGCCGCTCAAGACGGTTAAAAACTATGAGAACTATTTAAAGCGCCTGAATAAATTGCCCGTCTGGATTGATCAGGCTATCGCCAATATGCGTGAGGGTATCAAGCGCGGCGTAGTGCAGCCCACGCCATTGATTGTCAGCGGACTGCCCGCGATCAAAGCATTGACTGAGGCAGATGTTGAAAAGAGCGTGTTTTATCTGGCGATCAAAAGCATGCCCGCCACTTTTTCCAAAGCCGATCAGGCACGTTTAACGGCGGCTTATAAAACATCTATTCAATCACGATTATTGCCTGCCTCGATTAAATTGTATACCTTTCTGGAGCAGGAGTACTTGCCAAAGACCCGCGCCAGTGCTGGTGTTTCAGCCATCCCCAATGGGGCAGCATGGTATAAATATCAGGTGCGATTTCACACCACGACCGGCATGACGCCAGAAGAAATTCACGAATTGGGTTTAAAAGAAGTGGCGCGTATTCGCGGTGAGATGGCGAAAATTCAGGCCGGCTACAAATTTGAAGGCAGCCTGACGGATTTTCTGAAATGGCACGATAACGAAGCGCAGTTCCGGCCGTTCAAAACTGATCAAGATGTATTGGATGCGTATGGTGTGCTGAATAAAAAAATTGCCGCCAAGCTGCCGCAGTTATTTGGTCGTGCGCCTAAAGCGCCACTGGAAATTCGCGCCGAGCCGGAGCTGACGCGTGCGACTGCATCTGACCATTACAGCGGCCCCGCTGCCGACGGCTCGCGGCCCGGTGTGTTTTATACCGTCATTGAAGACCCTGCAAAATATCGCAACACCGGCATGACCACATTATTTTTGCACGAAGGCCAGCCCGGCCATCACTATCACACCGCGCTGCAGCAAGAGTTGCCGCTGCCGAAATTTCGCAAGTTTGGCTGGATCACGGCATACGGCGAAGGTTGGGCTTTATATGCTGAAACCCTGGGTCGCGAAATGGGTTTGTATGACGACCCGAACCAGTACCTGGGCCACCTGAAGGATGAGCTGTTACGCGCGGTACGGTTGGTCACCGACACCGGGCTGCACTCCAAAAATTGGACGCGCGAACAAACCATGCAGTACATGATGGATAACGAAGGCGTTATTGAGTCAGAAGCGCGTCGCGCCACCGAGCGCTATATGGCGTGGCCGGGCCAAGCGCTGGCGTATAAAATTGGCGCTTTAAAAATTCAGGAACTGCGCGCTCGCGCCGCGCAAAAATTGGGTGCCAAATTCAGCTTGAGTAATTACCACGATCTGGTGTTGAGTGAT
>JAYWCO010000249.1:0-1786 GCA_043780475.1 Burkholderiales bacterium
CCGGAGCTCTCCAACGCGCGCGTGGATCGTGCCGGCAGCCAGCGCTGGTTAGTGGTGAAAGCAACGCCCGATCAAGTGTGGCCGGTGGTGCGCGAATTCTGGCAGGAAAACGGCTTTATTATCAAAATTGAAAATCCGGAATCGGGTGTCATGGAAACCGACTGGGCGGAAAATCGCGCCAAGATTCCGCAAGACGTGATTCGCAGCGTGTTGGGTAAGGTACTGGACAGCCTGTACTCTACGGCGGAGCGAGATAAATTCCGCACCCGATTGGAGCCCAGCAAGGAAACCGGGTTCACCGAGGTTTACGTCAGCCATCGCGGCATGTATGAAGTGATCAAAGGCGGTGATGGCGGCACGCAAACCATTTGGGAACCGCGTCCCTCCGACCCGGAACTGGAAGCAGATTTTCTGCGGCGCTTGATGGTGCGCTTCGGTGTCGAGGACACACGTGCGCAAGCGCAGTTGGCTGGCGGCACCACGCAAGAGCGCGCCAAACTCACACGCCCGGGTGATGGCAGCGGGAATCTCGCCCTGTATGACCCGTTTGACCGCGCCTGGCGTCGGGTAGGCCTCGCCTTGGATCGCGTCGGCTTCACGGTGGAAGATCGTGATCGTTCGCGCGGTATTTATTACGTGCGTTACATCGATCCTGAGCTGGATATCGAAAAACAAGAAAAGAAAGGCTGGTTTTCTAAACTCGCCTTCTGGCGTGGAGGCGATAAGAAAAAGTTGCAAGAGCAATATCAAATCCAAGTGACCGAGGCGGGTGAGGGGAGCCAAGTTAAATTGCTCGCCAAAGATGGCGCGACGGATAAATCGGATACGGCAAGTAAGATTCTCACTTTGTTGTTTGAGCAATTGAAATAAATGCGCTTTGCCTGCCTAGGGAGCGGCAGCGAAGGCAATGCGGTCGTAGTGGAGGCAGGCAGATCGCGCGTTCTCCTCGATTGCGGTTTCAGCATTAAAGAAACCGTCTTCCGCTTAGCGCGGCTGGGGTTAACGCCTGAAGACCTCAGCGGCATCGTCATTACGCACGAACACTCGGATCACATCGGCGGGGTGTTTCGGTTCGCGAATAAATTCAATCTACCGGTATGGCTAACCCACGGTAGCCTTGCCTATCTTTCGAATTTGGATCAATCCCTGCTGGATGCGCGCGTGATCGATAGCCACGACGCATTCGCGGTGGGCGATCTACTTATCCAGCCTTTTCCCGTCCCGCACGATGCGCGTGAACCGATTCAGTTCGTCTTCGGCGATGGTCAGCACCGGCTAGGTGTACTAACCGACACCGGCATGATCACACCGCATATCGAGCAAATGCTTTCTGGTTGCGACGCCTTGGTGCTCGAGTGCAATCATGATGCGGACATGCTGGCGAATGGGCCTTACCCTAACAGCCTTAAACAGCGCGTCGGTGGGCGATTTGGTCATTTGGATAATCACGCGGCCGCTGATTTGCTGCGCAGCATTGATACGCAACAACTCACGCATTTAATTGCGGCACATTTGAGTCATAAAAATAATCTGCCAGAATTGGCACGCGCGGCACTCGCCCAAGCACTCAGTTGTGCTGAAGATTGGATCGGCATTGCCGATCAAGCTTTGGGATTCGAATGGAGAAGTATCTAAGTTACCCGAAAGTAACAGGCAACAAAAAAGCCGGTATAAACCGGCTTTTTTGCTTACGACAAAAAACTTACTTCTTGGTAGCAGCAGCGTCAGCAGCGCCTTTGGCAGCATCAGCAGCGGCAGGAGCAGCAGCGTCAGCAGGCATAGCAGG
>JAYWCO010000250.1:0-3355 GCA_043780475.1 Burkholderiales bacterium
GAAGCCCGGCGAAGTACAATTGACCATGAGTGAGATTGAGATAGAAGCTGCACGCTGGGCGCCACAGATGCTCGTAAACGGGCAGGAATTCAATTTTTAAAGCGATCTTTTCGTATGACCCTTCCCGCGTCTGTTGAGCGGGAGGCAAGCAACTTTGGCTAAAAGGATGAGTGCGTTATGAGTGCTGTACTGGACCCTAGAGCAGGTGCCGCCGCTAAAGAAGCGGATATGTCCTCGAAGCTTGCGTTTTCAAAAAAACTGCAGGCTGTAACCAATCGAATTCATTCGACCTCCAATATCGACGAGATCATGCTCGATGTAACGCGTGATGTCTGTCAATTGTTTGACGCAGATCGGTTGACCATCTACACCTTGTCTGAAGACGGCCAATCGATTGTGTCGAAGGTTAAATCGGGCCTTAATTCATTTAAAGATATCAAGCTGCCGCTATCAGAAAGTTCTATCGCCGGCTGTTGCGCGCTCAACAAGCGCTTCATGAATATCAAGGATGTTTATGATGATGCGGAGCTAAAAAGCTACTCGCCCAATCTCGCATTTCTTAAAGCGGTAGATCAGCGCACCGGCTATCGCACCAAGCAAATGATGGTGGCCACGATTCTGGGCGGCGAGAGTGGCAGCGATCTGCTCGGCGTGATCCAGGTGATCAATCACCTGCCCGGTACGCCGTTCCCGCAGCTCGCCGAAGAGGGCTTGAATGAGCTGGCTAAAACACTAGCCATTGCCTTCCGCGTTCGCCAGCAAGTGCCAGGACAAATTAAATCCAAATTTGAATACCTAGTGGTTGATAACGTCATTTCGGAAGGTGAACTGGAGCTTGCCACGCGCACTGCACGCCGCAAAAATAAAAACGTTGAAGATATTTTGATCGATGAATTTCAGGTACAGCCAGCAGCGCTGGGTGCGGCGCTGGCGAAATTTTTTGGGGTTGAATACGAGCCATACAGAGCCGACCGCATCAAGCCGCTTGATTTGCTGAAAAATCTAAAGAAAGATTATGTAGAGTCCAATAACTGGCTGCCCATCGAGGACAGCAAGAGCGGGCTCATCGTCATGACCACCGACCCCGAGCATCTTAAAAGCTCGCGCATGGTTGAGAATATTTTCCCTCGGCTCAAACCGCTTTATAAGGTTTGCACCGCACGCGATTTGACGCTGACCCTGGCTCAATTTTTTGGTGCTGATGGCGGTAGCAGCGAAGATATTGGCGATCTGCTTTCCACCATGGATGATGAAGGTGAAGCAGCCGAAATCGGTGGTGATGAGGTCTCCGCCGCGGCTGATAATGAACTTGTCAAACTGGTTAATAAGATTATCATCGACGCTTACAATCAAGGCGCCTCTGACATTCATATCGAGCCGCTACCGGGTAAAGGCAAAACCGGCGTGCGCTTTCGCCGCGATGGCACACTGGCAACCTATATTGAGGTGCCATCTAGCTACCGTAATGCACTGACTGCGCGCCTGAAAATCATGTGTGATCTGGATATTTCAGAAAAGCGCAAGCCGCAGGATGGCAAAATAAAATTCAAGAAATACGGGCCGCTGGATATTGAGTTGCGGGTTGCCACGATCCCGACTGCGGGTGGGGTTGAAGATGTGGTGATGCGTATCTTGGCAGCGGGTGAGCCGATCCCATTGGATAAATTGGGCCTCACCAGTAACAACAAGGCTAATCTGGTGAAGGCGGTTTCCAAGCCTTATGGACTATTTTTTGTGTGTGGCCCAACCGGCTCCGGCAAAACCACCACCCTACATTCCGTGTTGGGTAGCCTGAACACGCCCGATACCAAAATATGGACGGCAGAAGATCCCGTCGAGATTACGCAAAAGGGTTTGCGGCAGGTTCAGGTCAATAAAAAAGTGATCGATTTCCCCACGGTGATGAAGGCATTTTTGCGCGCTGACCCGGACATTATTATGGTCGGTGAAATGCGTGATGCTGAAACGACTCACATCGGAATTGAGGCTTCGCTCACAGGCCATCTGGTATTCGCCACACTGCATACCAATTCTGCCCCGGAGGCTATTACCCGCTTACTGGATATGGGTATGGATCCATTCAACTTTGCCGATGCCTTGATCGGTATTCTCGCGCAGCGTCTCGCCAAGCGTTTATGTAAATGCAAAGAAGCTTATACGCCTGACTCAGACGAGCTCAAATTGTTCATGAATGAATATACGAGCGACTTGCGCCAAACCGAACCGTGGAAAAAGGACCCGCAAGGTGAAGCGAAAAAACTCTACGACTATTGGTTAAAAGAGTACGGCAAAGACGGCAAGCTCACATTCTATCGTGCCAAGGGTTGTGAAATATGCGGTAACAGCGGCTACAAAGGGCGCGTTGGTCTGCATGAGCTGATGGTGGCAAGTGATGCCGTCAAAAAACAGGTTCAAGAACGCGCCCGTGTGGCCGATATTTTTGTCAAATCGGTTGAAGAAGGCATGTCCACATTGAAGATGGACGGCATGGAAAAAGTCATGATGGGGGTGACGGATATGAAGCAGGTTAGGGCTGTTGCCATCAAATAATGAGCTCGCACGCCGACGCCAAGCCCATCAGCAGTCGCCATGCCGCGCAGGCAGGAGAGGCAACGCAAGACCGTTTATTTACCTCGCTTGAGTATTTGAATAATGTGGGTGTGGCGCTATCCCAAGAGCGGGATATCAATCGGCTGCTGGAAACGATTTTGATCGCTGCCAAGAACATTACCAACGCGGATGGCGGCACGCTATATCGGTCAGTAGAGGACAAGCTCAAGTTCGAGATCGTTTTAAACGACAGCCTCGGCATAAAAATGGGTGGCACCTCGGGAAATTCAATTCCCTTTTATCCTATTCCGCTACATCAGGAAAACGGCATTAAAAATACCTCGATGGTAGCGGCCTATGCAGCGTTAAATGATGAGACCGTTAATATCGCGGATGCCTATACCGCCGAAGGATTTGATTTTTCCGGTACGCGAAATTTTGACAAAAAGACCGGCTATCGCTCTACATCTTTTCTGACCATCCCGATGAAAAATCACGAAGGTGAAATCATTGGCGTATTACAGTTACTCAATGCCCAGAGCGCTAACGGGGCGGTGGTGCCATTCACGTTGGAAGATCAGCGCCTGGCAGAATCATTAGCCTCACAGGCCGCTATTGCGTTGACCAATCGGATGTTGATTACGCAGCTTGAAATGCTGTTCGAATCCTTGATTGAGCTCATCAACACCGCCATTGATGATAAATCGCCGTACACTGGCGGCCACTGCAAACGTGTGCCGGCGCTAACCATGATGTTGGCCGAGGCGGCAACCCGTTCGACTGATGGCCCACTCGCCGAATTCAT
>JAYWCO010000251.1:0-4222 GCA_043780475.1 Burkholderiales bacterium
GACAATATTTTTTATGGACATGATTTTTCCTCGCAGTTGCAACGTGCCGACGCGAGAGCTGAAGGCGCCACGGTTTTTGCCTATACCGTAAATGACCCCGAGCGCTATGGTGTGGCAGAATTCGATGATCAAGGCCGCGTGCTTTCGCTTGAAGAAAAGCCCGCAGAACCAAAATCGCGCTATGCCGTGACCGGCATTTATTTTTACGATAACAAGGTGTGTGAGCTAGCCGCCAGCCTGAAGCCTTCGGTGCGTGGTGAGTTGGAAATAACCGATTTGAACCGGCTTTATCTCGAACGTGGCGCACTCACCTGCGAGGTGATGGGCCGTGGTATGGCCTGGCTCGATACCGGCACCCATGAATCGCTGCTGGCGGCATCGCAATATATTGAAACCATTGAACGCCGCCAAGGTTTGAAAATTGCCTGTCCCGAAGAGGTCGCCTACCGCCAGGGCTGGGTCAGTGCGGCGCAGATTGAGGCACTCGCCAAGCCGATGCTTAAAAATAATTATGGCCAGTACCTCATACGGATGTTGACTGAGAAATTGCACGGATGAATATTATTGATACCGCGATTGCGGATATAAAAATTATTGAGCCAAAGGTATTTGGTGACGAACGAGGGTTTTTTTTCGAGAGTTTTAATGAGCGCACCGTTGCTGAAAAACTGTCCCTCAACATCAAGCCAACATTCGTGCAGGACAATCATTCCCGCTCAAAACGCGGCGTTCTGCGCGGCCTGCACTATCAAATTCAATCCGCCCAAGGCAAGCTGGTACGTGCGGTGGTGGGCGAGATATTTGATGTGGCCGTTGATATTCGACAATCATCGCCTACCTTCGGCCAGCATGTTGCTGTCCGCCTGTCTGCCGAAAACAAGCGTATGTTGTGGGTGCCGGTGGGTTTTGCGCACGGCTTTTTGACGATCTCCGAGGTCGCTGAGGTGCTGTATAAAACCACCGATTACTATGCGCCGCCGCATGAGCGCAGCTTGCTGTGGAATGACCCCGCGCTCGCAATTGATTGGCCTGTGGCAGAAAGTGGTGCGCCACAATTGAAGTCCGCCGACATCAATGGCAAGCCGCTAGCCGCCGCCGAGTTGTTTGCCCGAAATGAATAATATGGATCTCATATTTCGCATCCTCATTACGGGTAAAAACGGCCAGTTGGGCTACGAACTCGCGCATGGTTTTGCCGATATGCTCGGCCCTCAGGGCGAGGTTTTCGCACTTGACCGACTCGCCATGGATCTTACCCATCCCGAACAAATTCGCGGCAAAGTGCGTGATATCAAGCCGCACTTGATTATTAACGCCGCCGCTTATACCGCTGTCGATCAGGCCGAACGTGAGCCACATCTGGCCATGCAGGTGAATGGCGTGGCGCCCGGTATTTTGGCCGAAGAGGCCAATCTGTTGGGGGTGCCGCTGATTCATTTTTCGACCGACTATGTATTTGCCGGTGACGCTACCGAGCCTTATCGTGAAGATGCTGCAGTGGCGCCGCAAAATATTTACGGCCAGTCAAAATTGATTGGTGAACAGGCGATTACGGCTATTGCCAAGCGCTACGCGATTATTCGCTGCAGCTGGCTATACTCAAACCGCCGCCATAATTTTTTATTGACGATGCTGCGCCTGGCGCGTGAACGCGACACCTTGCGCGTGGTGAACGATCAATTTGGCTCGCCAACCTGGGTGCGCAGGGTTTCTGATACCACCCAGCTGATGATCCGGCTGTCGCTGGAAGCTCAGGCAATTGATCTTGCAATACCGAACGGCATTTATCATGTTGCGGCCAGCGGCGTGACATCCTGGCATGGTTTTGCCACAGCTATTATTGAAGGCACCACTGATGCAGCGCGACGCGCCAATCAGGTTGAGCCCTTCACCAGCGCCGAATTCAGGGCGCCTGCCAAACGTCCTGCGTATTCAGTGCTGGCGCATGACAAAATTGAATCCGCCCTGAATCTAAAAATGAGCGATTGGCAAAGCCAGTTGCAGGATTGTATTCAGGAGGCTGATGTACAGAGGGTACAGATTGAGAGTGCCTTGAAAGCCGCGCCAGTGCAAGAGTTTGGCGTACCGTTGGTTTCACCTCAGGCAGCATTTCCACCCATTCAGTTGTTTGTACCGACCTTTCGCATCGATGAATGTTTAAGCGAAATTCGTGAATGTCTGGAAAAAGGCTGGACGGGCTTGGGCTACAAGACGGTTGCTTTTGAAGCGGCGTGGCAGCAATACACCGGCTTGCCGCACGCGCATTTTTTGAATTCGGCCACGGTGGGATTGCATCTGGCGGTTGAGGTACTGAAGAAAAAAAACGGCTGGGCAGATGAAGATGAAGTCATCACCACGCCGCTGACCTTCGTCTCCGACAGCCACGCCATTTTGTACGCGAAGATGAAGCCCGTATTCGCCGATGTTAATGAGTCACTTTGCCTGGATGCGGCCGATATTGCACACAAAATTACGCCGCGCACTCGTGCCGTATTGTTCGTTGGTTTGGGCGGCAATAGTGGTGGCTATGCGGCGGTACTGAAATTGTGTCGTGAGCGTGGACTGGCGATGATTCTCGACGCGGCGCATATGTCCGGCACGCGGATGCAGGGCAAACATGTCGGCCACGATGCAGATGTGACGGTGTTCAGCTATCAGGCCGTCAAAAACCTGCCCACTGCAGATTCCGGCATGATTTGCTTTCACGATGCAGCTGATGATGAAATGGGTCGTAAGCTCACCTGGCTCGGCATTAACAAAGACACCTACTCGCGCACCGCATCCCAGGGCAATTACAAATGGATGTACGACGTTGAATATGTAGGCTACAAATATCACGGCAATTCGATCATGGCCGCCATTGGGCTGGTGCAGCTCAAATATCTGGATGCGGATAATGTGATTCGCCGCGAAATGGCAGCGCGCTATCGCGCCGGGTTTGTGCATGCATTGCATGTGGGTACCGTGCCGATTACGCTGGGCTGCGAATCCGCCACGCACCTGTTTCAGATTCGTGTGAAAAATCGCGAAGAGGTGATGGCAAAATTAAACGAGGTGCAGATTTACCCGGGCGTGCATTATCGCGACAATACCGAATACAAAATGTTCGCCTATGGTCACGGCACCTGCCCCGCCGCACACCAGGCATCGAACGAAATTATTTCCCTGCCGCTGCATTTACGTATGACCTCAGCCGATGTGGACCGCATTGTCGACAACGTCATCAGGTTTGCGGCACGATGACAGAAATGATCCCGACCAAGCCAGGCATGCAAACCATTACAGGTGATGGTATCCAGCTGCGACTGCTCACTGAGCATGACTTATCGCGCACCCTTAGCTGGCGCAATCGTGATGCGGCGCGTATTCAGTTCAAGCATGCCGAAAAATTGGTGCTGGCCGAGCATAAGGTTTGGTTCGAGCACCAAAAAAGCCAACCTGATTGTTATTATTTCATCGTGGAAAATACAGAGAGTGGCCAAGCCGTCGGGCAAGTCGCGATTTACAATATTGATCTCATAAATGAGTCGGCGGAGGTGGGCACTTTTATCGTGGCGCCTGAAGCAGAAGGGCGCGGCTTCATGAAGCGCGCGATCTTGGCCTTGATGGCATGGGCGTTCAAGGACCTAAAGCTCAACCGTGTATACCTTGAGGTATTCACCACGAATCTTCGTGCCATTCGCATTTATGAATCTTGCGGATTTACGCCCTATGGACCAGCAGGCGAGATGCTGCTAATGCAAAAATCCATTGCGCGAAATAGGCCGGAAACCCTCGCCAGTGCTAGTGTTTGAGCAATTGACCCTATAACTGCTGCCATGCCCGCCAATCTAATTAGAGACAATCTTCGCGCCATCCGCAACTGGCGGGTCTGGTTTCATCTGGGCATGGCGGATATTCGCAATCGCTTTGCGCGATCATTGGTCGGGCCATTGTGGATTGTGCTGAACCTGGGTCTGTGGGTAGGCGGCATCGGGGTTATTTACGCAGCGCTTTATCAACAACAAATCCATCAGTATTTACCCTTCCTCACCATCGGTTTTGTGATCTGGAATTTTCTTACCCAGACGATTACGGATGGAGGTAACGCCTTCGTGTTTGCCGAGGGTTATATCAAGCAGTTCACCTATCCCAAGCAGATTTATGTGCTGCGGGTGCTGGTTAATTCGGTGGTGCCGTTGTTGATTGGTACGGTGATATTTTTTATCGTAACGCTCGTATT
>JAYWCO010000252.1:0-4584 GCA_043780475.1 Burkholderiales bacterium
GCATACTGGGTATTGAGCATATGGCCGCGATAGCCGGGATTACGCTCCAGCACAATTTTTGAGCGGCGCACCCATTCCTTCAAAATATAGGGCCCGGTGCCGACCGGATGTGCCAGGGTGTCAGCGGCATAGGTTTCAATCACCTCACGTGCGACCGGCACCACAATCGGCATCGCAAAAAAATATAAAAAATTATAATCCGGCGCGCGCAGCTTGAACGAGATCGTATATTTATCGAGTACCTGAATGCCTTCGATGGGTTTGTCGTAGTCGTATTTGTTACTCGTTTTCGCGGCCTCAACGAATTCATCAAAGCCCACAATCTTGTCTTCGAACAGCCATGAATACGGGCTGCGGTTGACCGGATCGCGGAAGCGCTTGATGGCGTATTCCATATCTTTGGCTACCAGCTCACGCCGCTTGCCTTTGAAGGCGGGATCATCAGCAAAGAAAATCCCCGGCTTGAGATGGAACGTAAAGCGGGTGCCGCCCTCCTCGCCTTCCGGGACTTTATCAACCACCTGCGGAACCAGTTTGACGGGTAGCGCCAGCCAATCATAAGTGAGCAACGAATCAAAAAAATTCTCGCAGATGCCGACCGAGTAACGGTCTTCGATACGTTGCGGATCGAAGCCGGTTTCAGCCGCGCGAAAAGCGATCTTGAGGACTTTTTTCTCGGCGGCTAGGGCAGCAGAAGCCGCAGTCAACGCCAAGGCCAAAGCCAACCCTGCGGCCAAAAGAAATGTCATGGCGGCCGGCACCATCAAAGCGATATTCAGTCTGCTCAACATCATGCGATGCATATTTCTGCTTTCCACTCTCGGCTACACAGTTCAAAAAAATTCACTTGCGATATTTCTAACGCGAGCATTCAGCCCTTTATTTAATTTAAAAACTCTAGCACCAGAAAGACGTTTCAAGCATTTTTGGCTCTGACGCTGCTCCCTTGCTAGGGTTTCATTTTAGAATTTACCTTTTCTAATATCCCGCCTTGGCTTTTATATCAAGATCAATATCAATAAACTTATAGGTGTCATGCATGATTTGATGTTTGCGAAAACCTAATACCCAAGGCTGGTTAAAGGTATCAAAGGTGCGATGGGTATTTAGCTTCCACGGCGCATAGGCTGCGATCAGTTTGGCCATTTGCTGATAAATGCGGGTGCGTTCCGGGCCGGCGGGAATGGCTGCCGCTGCCTCAAAGAGCTTATCAAAGGCGGGCAAACTAAAATAACCATCGTTGGACGATCCCGAATTGGGGCCGTATAGCAACTGCAAAAAATTTTCGGCGTCGGGATAGTCGGCAGTCCAGGCCAGCGCCCATGTTTGCAGTTGGCCCAGCTTGGATTTTTTTCTGAGATCGGGCCATTTTTCAATCAGCGGGTTCATACGAATGCCAATCGCATCCATATTTTTTTTCCACAATTCAACGAACAGTTTATCGAGCTGGGTTGGGGTTGCTGCGAACACGAATATGAGCGGCTTGCCATCGGGCATTTCGCGATAGCCATCACCATCGCGGTCGATATAACCATAAGTATCGAGCAGCGCTTTAGCGCGTGTGGGATCGTAGGTTTTGCCGAGCGTGAAGTGGGGGTCGTAGCCCAGTACGCCGGGCGGAATCGGCGACTCGGCTTTGATCGCGTTGCCATTACGGATAATATTAATTTCTGCATCTGTATCGTAGCCCAGTGAAATCGCGCGACGCAATGCAACCTTGTCCGGGGTGTAGCCACCCACAATCGGGTCTTTCATATTGAAGTAGGTATAGGTCACCACCGCTTCGGTCTCATGGGTCGCGGTCATGCCGAGCTTGGCTAAATTCGGCGCAATTTTACCGCCGGGCACCGCCATGCTGTTGAACTCATAAGGCAGTTTTACCGTGTCCAACTCACCGCTCAAAAACGCGAGCCACCGAGGCTGTGACTCTTCGATGATCGAGATTTCAACCCGGTCAAGCTGCGGCAAACGCTTGCCCTTCATTTGCGCGGCCAGCTTTTGAGAAACAGGGTCATCACCCGGATCGGCGTCGTAGAATTCTTCCCGAAAATTCGGGTTTTTCTCCAGCACAATTTTTGAGGAGCGCCGCCACTCCTTGAGCAAAAACGCGCCGGTTCCTACCGGATGGGCGCCTATCTGATCGCCATATTTTTCGACCACTTCATGCGCCATGGCACCGGTGTTTACCATCGCCAAAATATAAATGAAATTAAAATCAGGTTTGGTCAAGGTGATGCGAAGTGCGTGGGTATCCAGAACCTCAAGCCCAGCCACTTTCGCATCGTAATCAAACTTGCCACTGATTTTAGCCGCTGCCGCCACCGCATCGAGGCCCACAATTTTGCCGGCGAGCAGCCAGGTGTTGGGCGATTTAAGTTTGGGGTCGAGCAGGCGCATCCAGGAATACACATAGTCCTGTGCGGTAAGCTCGCGCCGCTTGCCGTTGAAGGCAGGATCATCTGCAAAAATAATGCCCGGCTTTAATTTGAGGGTGTAAACCTTGCCGCCCTCGGTAATCACCGGCATCGCTATCAGCGTCTGCGGCTTGAGCCGCGCGGGCCGCGCGAGCATATCGTAGGTGAGCGGCGATTCGAGAATCTCTTCAATGACAGTGTTGGAATAAAAATCTGAAACCTTGGCAGGATCGAATTCTGTTTCAGCAATCAGAAAGGCGCTACGAAAAACTTTTTTCGGTGCCTCGGCTGCGAGATTAATCGGCGAAATGAAGGCAACGGTTATGCCATAAAGTATGGCCGCTACAAACACCCGCGCCCTCAATTTTTTGCCTCAAATTCTTTTTGTTTGGCGAGATCAATATCCACATATTTCCACCAGTTTTGGCTTTGCACCAACGGGCGGCGAAAACCCTGCACATACGAGAACCACAAATCGGTGGAGATGCGATGAATATTGATTTTCCAGGGCGCGTAGGCCACCATCAGCTTGGCCATTTTCTGGTAAAGCAAGGTGCGCTCCGGGCTGTCCGCCATGATTTCGGCGGCCTCGTAGGCATCGTCATACGTTTTCAGTTTGAAAAACGCGCGATTGCCCTTGAAACCTTCATTGGGGCCATACAATGATTGCAGCCAGGTTTCAGCGTCGGGTGTAGTGGCCGCGCCGCCTAACGACCACATCATCAATTTGCCCGCGTCTGCAGCCTTTAATAAATCGGGCCATTTGGCTTTATTGAATTCAATGCGCAGGCCAATATCATCCATCGAGCGCTTCCACACTTCATCAATCTGCTTATCGCGATCAGTCGGGGTTGAGTTGCTTTTCAATATCAGTGGCGTGCCATTTGGCAATGTACGCCAGCCATCGGTGCCACGGTTATAGCCGAACATATCAAGTAGCGCATTCGCCTTGGCGGGGCTGTATTCATTAGCACTGGTTTTAAAATTTGCATCGTAGCCCGCCACGCCCGGCGAATAGGGGGTGTGGGCTGGCACCGCCTGAAATTTTCGCACCACTCGAATCTCATCATCGGTTTGGTAGCCAAGCGAAATCGCTCGTCGCAACGCGATTTTTTCAGGCATATAACCGCCTACCACCGGATCTTTCATATTGAAGAACGTATAAACGAGATCGAGGTTCGGCACCTGTGCGAATCGGATTTCTTGCTTGGCCAGATTAGGCGCAATCTTATTGCCAGGCACGGCCACGGTGGAAAATTCTTCGGGCAGGCGCCACAACAAATCCTGGCCTCCGCCCAGAAAAGAAATCCAGCGCGGCTGCATTTCTTCAATAATGCTGACTTCAATCCGATAGACCATTGGCATGCGCTTGCCTTTGTTCATTTTCAGAACCGCTTCTGCTTCCTTGTCGCCGGGCGCAGGCTCGCCATCAAAATATTCTTCCCGAAAATTTGGGTTGGGCTCAAATACCATTTTGGATGAGCGTTTCCAAGCCACCAATTGATAGGGCCCGGAGCCGACCGGATGCGAAACAATATCTTTCCCGTAAAACTCAACGACCTCGCGCGCCATCGCACAACTGGCGCGGCAGTCGGTCAGCACATAAATAAAAATCGGCTTTGATTTAACCAGCTTGATCTGGAAGGTGTACCGGTCCAAGGTGCGCAGACCTTCGATCTCGCGGTCGTAATTAAACTTGCCACTTTTGCGTGCGGCGGCAATGGCTTCATCAACACCAACCACATTACCTTCGAATTCCGAAATCAGCGGAGCCGAATTAGCCGGATCGAGTACGCGCTTGATGGAGTAGACATAATCTTCTGCAGTCAGCTCACGTTTTTTGCCTTTGAAAACTTCATGCGGCGCAAAGTAAATGCCGGGCTTGACATGAAATGTAAAGGTCTTAAAGTCACTCGAAATATCCGGCAATGCGGTGAGCGTGTTGGCTTTTACCTTGAGCGGTCTCGCTAAATAATCGTAATGCAGCGGGGAGTCAAAAATAGCGTTATGGGCAATCGTGGAATAAACATCACTAACCCGATGCGGGTCCATCCCGGTCTCAGCGATCTCGAAGGCGTAGCGCAACACTTTACTTTTATCGGGCGAATACGTGGTGGTTGCGGAAGCCGCTGATTCATTCGCCCGGGCGCCGCTGACACCTTTGAACGCG
>JAYWCO010000253.1:0-4478 GCA_043780475.1 Burkholderiales bacterium
TCTGGCATCGCATCCTGAAACATCATATCAATGGCGGCCATTGCCTCTGCCAGCGTCATCGCGACGACCACACCTTTGCCGGCGGCCAGGCCATCCGCCTTGATCACAATCGGCGCGCCTTGCTCTTGCACATAAGCGCATGCGGCGGCGGCGCTGGTGAAGGTCGCATACCTCGAAGTCGGAATATTATGTCGCGCCATAAATTGCTTGGCAAAATCTTTGGAAGATTCCAGTTGCGCGGCGCGCCGGGTGGGGCCAAAAATCTTCAGGCCCGCCGCCTGGAATGCATCCACCACACCAGCCGCCAACGGCGCCTCCGGGCCCACCACGGTGAAATGAATTTTTTCGTGCTGCGCAAATTTGACAAGATTCGAAATGTCGCTAAGGCTGACATTCATCAGCCCGTCTTCATGCGCCGTGCCCGCATTGCCGGGCGCCACATAGACGCGCTGCACCCGGGGGTTTTGTGAGAGCCGCCAGGCCAATGCATGCTCGCGACCGCCGGAACCGATAACAAGAAGTTTCATCGTAAGCAAAATTTCATTTGGTTATGTTTTGGAAATCAAACCATAAGCATAAACAGCTATGCCGATTGCGCCACACAGGATGCCGATGGCGATCGTTGCATAGCCCGCGCTGTGGTTGATAAATGATGCGACCACCCAGCCTGACGCCATCAATAAAAATCCGCTAAACGCTATGCATAAGCCGCGAAAGCAGTTTTTGGATAGCGTGGCTTCTATTTCGCTTACGGTCTTGATGAGAAATTTCATTTCATGTTTTGTGAAAAAATTGCGCCGCAAGAGCAATCATGAGAAAAATGACACCTGCATAAAACACATAAAAAATGACTCGCCAAGCCGGATGCCAGCGGTCTATCGATTTGGGCACGAAAACCCAGCGTAGAAATTCAAAGAACCCTTCACCAACCGCATCAACCAAAATCGATATGGGTGGCCCGAACAAGACTAGATAAATTGCCGATCGCCAGCCGCCCGTAATAGATTGCGGAATACCCACCAGCACCATCGCAATGCCAGCCACCAACCAGACAATTGCTACGACGCTCATTGTTTTCATGTCATGCGATCAATGCCTGAAATGGCGCATCCCCGTTACTACCATCGCCAGATTTTTTTCATTTGCGGCGGCGATCACTTCATCATCGCGCATTGAACCGCCGGGCTGAATAACGGCGGTCGCACCGGCATCGGCGATCACGTCTAAGCCATCGCGGAACGGAAAAAATGCATCACTGGCGGCGACTGAGCCGGTCAGCGATAGCCCGGCATGTTGGGCTTTGATGGCGGCAATTTTGGTGGAATCGATGCGGCTCATTTGCCCTGCGCCCACGCCCAGCGTCATGCCGTATCGGCAAAATACAATCGCGTTGGATTTCACATATTTGGCGACGCGAAAAGCAAAAATGAGGTCGTTCATTTCATCATCACTGGGTTTGCGTTTGGTGACGACGCGCAACTCTGACACATCAAAATCATCAGCGGTCTGCACCAGCAAGCCGCCGCCCACTCGCTTCATATCAAATTTATTCAGCTCACGCGCCAGCGGGATTTGCAACACCCGCACATTTTGTTTAGCTTTAAAAACCTGTAGCGCGGCAGCACTGAACGATGGCGCCAATACCACCTCTACAAACTGTTTTGACACCAGCGCCGCGGTGGCGCCATCAACCTCGCGATTAAACGCAATGATGCCGCCGAATGCGGAGGTTGGATCGGTTTCGAGTGCGCGTTGGTAGGCGGTCACGGTATCAGCCGCAATTGCGACCCCGCAGGGATTGGCATGCTTGACGATGACACATGCTGGCACCTCGAACGAGCGCGCACATTCCCACGCTGCATCGGCATCGGCGACATTGTTGTAAGACAGTGGCTTGCCTTGCAATTGTTGATAGTGGGCCAGCGTGCCGGGCGCCGGCTTGGCTTCGGTATAAAACGCAGCCTGCTGATGCGGGTTCTCGCCGTAGCGCATCGCTTGCGCTTTGGCGAAGCTTAAATTCAAACGATTCGGGAAAGTCTGTGACTTGTTATCCGCATCAAGAGAGGTCAGAAAATTCGCGATCATGCCGTCGTATTCCGCGGTGTGGCTAAACGCTTTTTTAGCCAGCGCAAAGCGCGTGGCGGCTGAGATGCCGCCATGATGGACTGACATTTCATCCATCAGACAAACATAATCCCCCGCGTCCGTCACAATCGCTACGAAGGCATAATTTTTGGCTGCTGAACGCACCATCGCCGGGCCGCCGATATCGATATTTTCAATCGCATCCTCCAGCGCCACATTCGGTTTCGCAATCGTGGCGGCAAACGGATACAGATTGACAACCACCATATCGATCGGTGGAATATCGTGGTGACGCATCGCCTCGGTATGTGAGGCCACATCACGCCGCGCCAAAATGCCGCCGTGTACTTTGGGATGCAAGGTTTTGACCCGGCCATCCATCATTTCCGGAAAGCCGGTATAGGCGCCAACCTCAATCACCTTGAGGCCATGATCGGTCAGCAGTTTCGCCGTGCCGCCCGTCGATAGAATCTCGACCTGGTGCTTGATGAGAAATTTTGCAAAATCAACAATACCGGTTTTATCGGAAACGCTAATAAGTACGCGCTTGACGGGAATAAATTGTGCCGTCATTGCATGAGTGGTAGGAATGATAGGGGTCATAACAACGCTCGCCATTTAATCGATCCCGTGTTGCGTCAATTTTTTACGCAAGGTGTTGCGATTCAAGCCGAGCAATTCTGATGCACGGCTCTGGTTGCCTTCGGCGTGTTGCATCACTACTTCGAGCAAAGGACGCTCCACATTAGCCACGACCATATCGTAAATATCAGTCGCGTTTTCGCCGTCTAAATCTTTAAAATATTGCTTCAGCATTTTACGAACGCAAGCGGATAGCTCGCTGTCCCGCTCATCCCTACGGGGGGTATTAACCATTTTTTCTCTCGACTGCCTTGTTATATTTACTACGCCGCGCGCTGCAGTTGGCGTGCGACGGCCTGCTCCTCAAACCCGCTTTTGAAATCAAAAAACAAGTGACCTTGCTGTTTTAATGTATCCAGATACAACATCACGGCGGCAAATTGATCGCGCGTACCGATGATCGTATTCATGCGGTCACGAAACTGCTCTGCCCCCGGCCCACCACCGATGTACCACGCAATATGCTTGCGGGCAATCCGGTATCCCTTTTCTTCGCCGTAAAACGCATACAGGTTCTGCAAATGTTCGGCGGCTATCTCACTAACTTCTGTCACTGTAGGCGGCGCAAGATGTGTGCCGGTCTTTAAATAAAAATCCATCTCCCGAAAAATCCATGGCCGACCCTGTGCCGCACGGCCAATCATGACCGCATCGGCTTGGGTATAACGCAACACCTGTAGGGCTTTTTCCGGCGAATCAATATCACCATTGGCCACCACCGGAATCTTGACCGATGCTTTAACCGCCTTGATCGTGTCGTACTCGGCTTCGCCATGATATAAATCTGCGCGGGTACGACCATGTACGGCCAACGATTGTATGCCGTTTTCCTCGGCAATTCGCGCAATCGTTAGCGCATTGCGATGATCACGGTCCCAACCGGTGCGAATCTTCAGAGTGACCGGAACTTGTATCGAATTAACGACAGCACTGACAATTCTCGCCACCAACGATTCATCCTGCAACAGGGCCGAGCCGGCATAAACATTGCATACTTTTTTGGCGGGGCAGCCCATGTTGATGTCAATAATTTGCGCGCCGCGCTCGACGTTGTAGCGCGCCGCCTCGGCCATCATCGCAGGCGCAGCACCAGCAATTTGCACCACAATCGGATCCACTTCAGCGGTGTGATCACCCCGACGGATAGATTTTTCGGTGGCCCACAATTTAGCGTTCGAGGCCACCATCTCAGACACCGCCATGCCCGCACCCAGCTTTTTACAAAGCTGGCGAAACGGACGATCAGTCACCCCGGCCATGGGCGCGGCAATTAGATTATTTTTGAGATGAATGTTGCCGATTTGCACTGGGAATGGTGCGTCACTTAAAACATTAATAAAAACGCTTTAAGAAAACGCCTATAAAATCGAGCTGCTCATTTTATAGGCAATCGCTCGCGACGCAAAATGTTTTTTTATGTTTCGAGAAAGACCCCGCAAGTTACTGATTATTTGATGTTGTAAGAATGCTTGGCCCATTACCCATCATGGCTTGCCATCGCCCTAGCCATAACCATAACCACCGCCGCCCGGTGTTTGCAGAACAAACACATCGCCCGCATTCATCTCGATCTCATCCGAAAAGCCCAGCGGGGTGATGGTGCCATCAAGACGCTCAACCCAATTCGCACCCAACGCACCTTCACCGCCGCCCGCCAACCCAAACGGCGGCACGCGCCGATGCCCTGCCAAAATGGCGGCGGTCATCGGCTCCAGAAAACGAATTTTGCGCAATGCACCATTGCCACCGTG
>JAYWCO010000254.1:0-11505 GCA_043780475.1 Burkholderiales bacterium
AGGCGAATCCGCTGCGCTTCGCCGCCCGATAGGGTGTCCGCCGAGCGCACCAGCGATAAATAGTCCAGCCCCACGTTATTCAAAAACTGCAGCCGCGCCGAGATCTCGGCCAAAATTTTATCGGCGATCGCCATTTTTTGCGGCGTCATTTTGACGGTACCAAACCAGCGGTGCGCCTCTTTCAACGGCATGGCAGAAATGGCATGCAAGGTTTTATCGAAAACTTTTACGTTGCGCGCTTCCTTACGCAGCCGTGTACCTTCGCAATCAGGGCACGCCTTGGTAGAAATATATTTCGACAATTCTTCGCGCACCGCCATCGAATCTGTTTCGCGATGGCGCCGTTCCAGACTGTTTGCCACGCCTTCAAAGGTTTCCTCGCGCGTTACCGAACGGCCACGCTCACCAGGATATTTGAAGGGAATTTTTTCCTTGCCTGAGCCATACAAAATGATTTGCTGTGCTTCCGGTGTGAGCTTGTCAAACGGCATATCAATATCAAATTGATAATGTGCCGCCAAGCCGGTCAAGATCTGAAAATAAAACTGGTTACGCCGATCCCAGCCTTTAATCGCGCCACCCGCCAGTGATAAGCCGGGGTAGGCCACGATGCGTTTAGGATCAAAAAACGTAATCTCGCCCAAGCCGTCACAAGTGGGGCAGGCGCCCAGCGGGTTGTTAAACGAAAATAAACGGGGCTCCATTTCGGACAGCGAATAATCGCATTTTGGGCAGGAAAATTTGGACGAGAACAGGGTCTCTTTTTCCGTATCCATATTGACCGAAATCGCTTTGCTTTCGCCTACGCGCAGTGAGGTTTCAAACGATTCGGCAATGCGCTGCTTTAATTCAGGCGCCGTTTTCAAGCGATCCACGACCACTTCAATTGTGTGCTTTTTTTGTTTATCCAGCTTTGGAAACGCGTCGATGTCGATCACCTTGCCGTTCACCCGCAAGCGTACGAAACCTTGTGAGCGAAACGCTTCGATCATGTCCACATGCTCGCCCTTGCGGTTCACCACCACCGGTGCCAGCAACATTAATTTCGTCTCTTTCGGGTATGCCAATACGGCGTCCACCATTTGCGAAACCGTTTGCGCTTCCAGCGGCAGTTGATGCTCCGGGCAGTATGGTGTGCCGACGCGCGCAAACAGCAAACGCAAATAATCATGAATCTCGGTCACGGTGCCGACTGTTGAGCGTGGGTTGTGTGAGGTCGCTTTTTGCTCAATCGAAATCGCGGGCGACAAGCCCTCAATCAAATCGACATCCGGCTTTTCCATCAATTGCAAAAATTGTCGCGCGTACGCCGACAACGACTCTACATAGCGTCGCTGCCCTTCGGCATAGAGCGTATCAAAAGCGAGAGAAGACTTGCCAGAGCCGGAAAGCCCGGTGATCACCACCAACGAATGACGCGGAATATCAAGGCTGATATTTTTGAGATTGTGGGTGCGAGCACCGCGAATTTTAATGAAGTCCATGTGCTGTCTATGTAAAAATACTTGGGTTCAACATCGGGATAGATGCGCGACCCTAATGGTGTGAGCGCTGGTATGAGCGCTAGTGCGAGCATGGTTGCCGAGCGTTATCCGCATTGGCTTAGCTTGTTTGTCGCCCATATCAGAACAACCTATAATGATACCGCGTTCCGGTTTCAATCTGAATCTGTTTTGGTGTCTGTGCCTATGAATATCAAGCACAGCACCCGCTGCAGGATGCATAAAATGGATGACGTAAAACCGCCACATAAATTTCAAAATTGCAGGAGCAATCATGGCATCAGTCAATAAAGTAATTCTCGTCGGCAACCTGGGCAAAGACCCCGAAACGCGCTATATGCCAGATGGCGCTGCGGTGACCAATTTTTCGATCGCCACCACTGAACAGTGGAAAGACAAGTCCGGCGAAAAGCAGGAAAAAACCGAGTGGCATCGCATCAGCACTTTTCAGCGCTTGGCTGAAATCGCCGGTGAGTACCTTAAAAAGGGCTCGCAGGTTTATATTGAGGGCCGCCTGCAAACCCGCAAGTGGACCGACAAAGATGGCGTCGAAAAATATACAACCGAAATCATTGCTGACCGTATGCAAATGCTGGGTTCGCGCCAGGGTATGGGTGGCGATGGTGGTGAAGGTGGTGGTAACAGCGGTGGCAGTGGTCGTGCATCGGGCGGCGGCGGTGATTATTCGCGTGGTTCAAGTGGTAGCGCTGGCAATGCAGGTGGTGCGGCTAAACCCGCGGGTGCAGTTAAAGCTGGTGGCGCAGCCAAGTTTGATGATTTTGAGGACGACATTCCGTTTTAAAGGCAGGGTGATGTAGCCGCAACTGAAACCACGGCCGCAGAGCATAGCTTTACAACAGGCGAGTCAACATGAAATTCACCGCAAGCTGGCAATTTTTTGCGCTCGCCTCCGCCGGGTTTGCCGCGCTCACCGCTATTTTCGGCAAGCTTGGGGTGGCGGAAATCAATTCCAATCTCGCCACCTTCATTCGTACCGTGGTGATTTTGGTGATCACGGCGCTGATCGTTTCGTTGCGCGATGAATGGCGTGCGCCGACCTCTATTAGCCACAAGACCATTCTATTTTTAGTCCTGTCTGGCATTGCCACGGGCTTGTCCTGGCTTTGTTATTATCGTGCCCTACAGTTAGGCCCGGTCTCGCTGGTGGCGCCGGTAGATAAGTTGAGCGTCGCATTGGTGTTGGTGTTGGCGTTTTTTGTTTTAGGTGAAACGCCCAGCGTTCAAACCATCATCGGCGCAGCGCTGATCGTGGCGGGCTCGATGGTTATGCTCATAAAATAACGATTGGAGAATTAATATGAACAAGTTTTTTCGCTCGGGCTTTTGTTTAGGTTGCGCAGCCATTCTCGCCGTAAGCGCAGCCTGTTTTACGCTATTTGCCCAGGCGCAGGAATCGGTAAAAATTGCCAAAAACGAAGTGCCCGAAGCCGTGCTGAGCGCGTTCAGCAAAGCTTATCCCAGCGCCAGCGTTAAAACCTATTTACGCGAAATACGTGAGGGCAAGACTTGCTACGAGCTGGAAACCAGGGACGGCAGCACTAAGCGTGACATCATCTATGCGGGCAATGGCGAGGTAATGGAAATTGAGGAAGCGCTGAAACCCCATGAGCTGCCGCCGGTGGTGTTAGCGGCGCTGGCGAAGACACATCCTCAAGCTAAAATCATCGCCGCTGAACGGCTCACGCGCGGCGCGGTTATTCAATATGAATCCACACTCAATGTCAGCGGCAAAAAAATTGATTTAGTGTTTAGTGATGCCGGTGAATTAGTCACACCAAAGGCAAAATAAAAACTCGCTTATCCACGGTCGTTTTCAGGCAAAAAATCTTGGAAACACGCTCGGGTGCTAGTGTTTGATATTTTAAATCGCCAGACGCTGATTAACCGCGCGGCAACGCGCCGTTCGCTTTGGCTTCTGCAACGGCTTTAGCCAACGCCTCACCGCTTTTATAGTGTGGCACGCGTATCACCATGCGCTTGGAACGCTGGATGAAACTGTTGCTGCCGTCGATTTCTTCCTTCCAGTATTTTTTGGCGAGTGCCAGATTGTTCTTTTCATCAATCAGGAATGCATCTTTCGAGCCTTGGCCACCGAAAATATAAAGTTTGCCGTCGATCATTTTCCAGGTGTCGCCATCGCCACCCCAGGGAATACCGTACACAATTCCATTCGCGCAATAGCCGCCGAACTGGGGTAAATATTTAGTCGGCTCACGGTCAAACAGCGCTTTATGTTCTGCGCTGGCAAATTGGAACGTAATGCTTTTGTAGTCCGACTTGAATTGCGCGCTGCCCATGGCGTCTTTGTTATCAACGAAATAGCTGACCACATCAAAGCCTTTCAGCATCAGCGCATTGCCGTCGGCGTCAGGGGTGGCGTTAACCGGCCGGTAATCGCCGGCTTTGTTTTGGGCGTTGATGGCGGAGCAAGCGCCAAGCAGCAGGGCGGATGAGGAAACAAGCAAGATGGCGACTGCGGTTTTGAAAAATTTCATATTGACTCCGAAAATAAAATATTACTAATGGGGTATGTGTGATGAGTAAATCGGATTTAAAGCGAGCGCATTTTCAACCGACTTTCAGCATAATTTTCCCGATATGTGCGCTGGATTCCATCAGCCTATGCGCCTCAATAACGTCGTCCAGCGCAAACACTTTATGGATCACCGGCTTCACGGTTTTAGCCGCCAACAAGGGCCACACTTTTGCTTGTAGCGCCAGCGCAATCGCGGCCTTTTGCTGATCGGGCCGTGCCCGCAAGGTTGAGCCGGTAATGGTTTGTCGCTTCATCATCAGTGGGCGAAAATCAACCTCAACTTTACCGCCTTCCAAAAACGCGATAAAGCAATAACGACCTTCCAGCGCCAGCAAGCGCAGATTTTTTTCGATATAGCTGCCGCCCACCATATCGAGGATAACGTTCACGCCTTTTTTATCGGTGATGGCTGCAATCTCTGCCGCCCAGTCCTGGGTTTTGTAATTGAACACATGATCGGCGCCGATGCCTTCGCAAAACGCTGCCTTGTCATTATTGCCGACGGTAGTGAATACCTCCGCGCCGAACGCTTTTGCCAACTGAATGGCGGTGAGACCAATGCCGCTGGAGCCGCCATGCACCAAGAATTTTTCACCCGCTTTGAGCTTGCAGGTATCGAATACATTGACCCACACCGTGAAAAAATTCTCAGGCACCCCGGCCCCTTCAAGCATCGACAATCCCACCGGTATCGGCAGACAGTGCGCAGCCGGTGCCACGCAATATTCCGCATAGCCACCGCCGGGTGTGAGTGCGCAAACTTCGTTGCCGATATGCCATTGGGTCACGTTCGCGCCGACGGCTACAATCTCGCCAGAAACTTCCAGGCCCATGACCGGTGATGCGCCTGGCGGCGGCGCGTAGGTGCCTGCGCGCTGCGCCACATCAGGCCGGTTAACACCTGCGTAGGCGACGCGAATCAACACATCGTCTGCCCCCACGCTCGGCAGTGGGCCTGACGTAATGTGCATGACCTCAGCTGCGCCTGCGCTCGTGACGGCCACATAGCGCATAGTGGCGGGAAGTTTTGAAATGGCAGACATTAAGATCCTTTGTTTGAGAGTGAGCTATGCTGTGCAATGACATAGTCCAAGAAATAGTTAATGCCAAAATTATAGGCTCCATACGAAATCATTTTCACTTCCTTTTTTGATTGCCCACCGGATTGTCGACCTGATTGCCCACCATGCCCAAAAATTCTGCTTCAGTCGATGTCAATACCATTCGCCCCATCATCGGCAACGGCAAGATAAAACTTGCCGATATTGATACTAAATCAACCTGCGGTTTTGATGGCGATAAAGCAGCCGGTTTGGCGATCATTGATGAAATTTCGCTGCGACTGGATACGCTGCAAACCTTGCTCTATGCAGAGCGAAAACATAAAGTCATCATCGTGTTGCAGGCGATGGACACGGGCGGCAAAGACGGCGTGATTCGCAAAGTGTTTTCACGGATCAATCCGCAAGGCGTGCGCATTGCGTGTTTTAAAGCGCCAACGCCGACAGAACTCGCCCATGATTATTTGTGGCGGGTGCATAGCCAGACGCCGGAGAAAGGCGAGATTGCAGTGTTCAACCGCAGCCATTACGAGGATGTGTTGATCACGCGCGTTCGTGATTTGATTGATGATGCGACAGCCAAGCGCCGGTTTCGTCAGATCAATGATTTCGAGGCGATGCTGACCGAAGAGGGCGTCACGGTTCTTAAATTTTTTCTGCACATTTCGAAAGATGAGCAAAAACAGCGTCTGCAAGACCGGCGGGATGACCCCACTAAAGCATGGAAATTTAATATCAGCGATTTGGCGGAGCGCGAAAAATGGGACGATTATCAGCGCGTCTACGAGGACGCCATTAACGCCACCTCACCACCTCATGCGCCCTGGTATGTGGTGCCCGCTGATCGAAACTGGGTTCGCGATTTATATGTTTCGTCAGTGCTGGTGAAGGCGCTGGAGGATTTTAAAATGGCGTATCCGAAACCTGCTGAAGGTTTGGATAAGGTGAAGATTGTTTGAAGTGCATAGGCTGGTCGCGGTTGAGCGTTCAACCTAGTTGCCACCGTTTAGTCATTCAGGTTTCGGGGTCAAATGATAGTCGGCCACTTCAAAGCACTGCTTTCGGCCGCAAGAGGCTGTTCCCGCGGTGTGGCCAATTCAGCTCGTTAGACAGCGTAGTTCGAGCTTATCTGGTGTTTTCTGATTTGAAAACGTGCTAATTGCGCACTTTAGTGGCATTCAGCCATCACTAATTGTTCCGGCGCGAGGCCGGTCTTTGGTGACCTCGCTGGCTGATGCCGCGAGCCATACTTTGCTTATTCTTGTAGTGTTGAAGGATGGTTACAGCTTCTTGACAACTGTATAGCTATGCTATACAATTGCGTTGTGATCAAATCATTCGCGCATAAAGGCTTACGAGAATTCTTTGAGTCTGGAAAGAAGGCAGGCATTCAGGCCTCGCATTCAACGCGACTCAGATTGCAACTTGCCAAGTTAGACAGTGCTGGCGGCCCTAACGATATGGCCTTACCCGGCTGGAAGCTGCATCCGCATAAGGGCACCATGAAAGGACATTGGTCCGTATGGGTTGATCAAAACTGGCGGCTAACGTTTACCTTTGAGGGTGGACATGCAATCGTTGTTGATTATCAGGATTATCACTAGGACTAAACGCTATGCGTATGCACAATCCCCCACACCCTGGCGAAGTATTGCGTGATGGTGTATTCACCGATTCACAAGTTTCTGTGACGGAATTTGCGAGCCGCATCGGTGTCGCCCGTGTAGCCCTGTCTCGCGTGTTGGACAGCAAAGCTGGGATAAGCGCAGACATGGCCCTAGGCCTCGCCGCTGCGCTCGGCGGTAGCGGTCAATCATGGCTGCACATGCAAGCCAATTTCGACCTGTGGAACGCTGAGAAGTCGCTTAAGAAAGTTGTTTCGAAGATTAAGCCGCTGGAAGTTGCGGCATAAATCGGCTCAAAGCGGCCGTTCGCGAGCGCTATCCAATTTCAATTGCTAAGGCGTATTGGCAGAGAAAAGTCGGCTCTAACGTCGCCCATTGGTGATCGCGTTATGTTAATATAGTCAGACTTATGACCATTAAAAATGGTGGCACAAATGCATACGTGGCCTGTCCAAGAAGCGAAAGCACGTTTCAGTGAAATGCTCGACACAAGCCTCACCGAAGGCCCACAGGTGGTGACAAAGCACGGCAAGGCCGCCGCGGTACTGGTACCGATTCGCCAGTGGAACGCGCTGAATTCATCTAATAAGCGCACGCTGAAGCAACTGCTGCTCGACGACAGCCTTGGTGCGGACATCCCGGTGCCCCGACGTGGTGGCTTAAAGCTGCGGAAATTATAGCGCGCGTATTCAATGTTTCTGCTCGATACCAATATCGCCTCCGAATCACGCAAGCCCAAGCCGCATGGGGGCGTGATGAATTGGCTGAATGCGCAAGAGGCATCCGTGCTCTACATTTCGGCGATGACGATTGGCGAGCTTCAACGCGGTATCGAGATAACTCGCGCGCAGGATAGGGCCAAAGCACGTGACATCGAAGTGTGGTTAGAGCAGGTAATAGGGAGCGGACAAGTTTTAGCGATGGATGCCTTAGTGTGCCGCGAATGGGCGCGACTCATGCATGGGCGCTCCAACACGCTGACAGAGGATGCTTTCATTGCGGCAACCGCTATCGTGCACCACCTCACGGTCGCGACCCGCAACACAAGGGACTTTAAAGCGTTGGGTGTGAAGACCATCAATCCTTTTGATAATAAGCGCAGCGTGTCGTGAATCAAGTTATTGTGAGTAACAACATGGCTTTCATACAAACCGCAAAAACGGCCCTTGGCGGTCCTTCAGAGCCGTTCTCCAATTCGCTCTATAGCAGTCGTTCGTTACTGCGCCTAAGCCAGCCAACTTGACTTTGAAATCTTTTTGGAAATAGCCATTCGCATTCTTATTGCGACTAGTTAGCATATTTGCTAACATGCTAACATGCTAGCATGAAGTTTGAATTGAGTACTTCCATGAACACGTGCTGGCGGAAATTGAGTCCTGGCCGGTAGATATCGTTGCCGACTATGCTCGTTTGGTGGAGTTGCTCATCGAGCATGGGCCGAATCTCAGGCTGCCCCATTCACGTGCCTTTGGAAATGGCCTATTTGAACTGCGCTCTAAAGGTCGGGCGGGAATTGGTCGTGCGTTTTATTGCTCTTTGATCGGTAAGCGCGTGATCGTGTTGCATGCTTTTATCAAGAAGACGGCCCAAACGCCGGACCGTGAATTGAAACTGGCGCGTAGGCGCCTCAAGAAGATACAAGATGGCTGAACTTAAACACAAACCTGTTCCGCATAACCATAAAGAATTTCTGGCAAAAGCCAGTGTCCGCCGTGGATTCACCGAGGCGTACAAGGCGCTCGAACTGGAATACCAAGTTGCGGGCCAAATGCTCAAAGCACGCGCACGCGCCGGCCTGTCTCAAGACGCCGTGGCGACCAAGATGGGCACCACCAAGAGTGCCATCTCGAGGCTGGAAGCGGCCGGCAGGCATACGCCTTCGCTATCGACTCTCAAACGTTATGCAGACGCCGTTGGATGCGAATTGCAAGTGCGTCTTGTGCGGCAAAAAGCTGCATAATTCTCTTTGGTTACGCAAGAATTGAATTTCGCGTAGCGGCCCAGACCGGACGATTAGCACGATTGTGAACCGAGTCGCCTGAGCGGCTGACTCTGTTTTATCGGAAAGTTTTTTGCCCTACACGATCTGCTCGTCCCACAAAATTAAAAGAAATTATGAAAAGCTTCGCCACTGCAAAAATGCCGTTCAGTTCTTGGAGCAAGACACTAATTCAATTACCTCTAACGAAAATTATTTTCGCTATTTTTTTTGTTGCGCTTCCGGCAGGACTGACCATGTCGCTCGGCGATTCGGCCGGGAGCGACAAGGCACTTATGATATGGCTGCAATTCCTCGCGGCAATCGTCGCGCTCGTCGCATATTGGGTATTCGTACGGTGGACCGAAAAGCGTCCGGTGACGGAGTTGTCAGGTCGCGGTGCAGCAGCAGAACTCACCATTGGGCTGCTGACCGGGACGTTGATGGTAATGTCGGTCATTGGCGTACTGTTCGCAACTGGGGTTTTTCAACAGCCAGAACTGAACGGCTGGAACGCAGCGATGGTCTTTCCGTTCGCAGAAATGTTGTTTGTCGGTGTTCTGGAAGAAGTACTTTGCCGCGGTATCGTCTTCCGCATCGCCGAAAAGTCGATTGGGACTTGGGCTGCGCTGATCGTTGTTGCGTTGCTTTTTGGATTGGCCCACGCGCCCGGTAGCGGGGCCGGATTTTGGTCCATTAGCATCGCTGTTATAGCCGGCGCATCTCTAACGGCGGCCTACATTATGACGCGACGGTTGTGGCTCTGTATCGGCGTCCACGTAGCATGGAATTACACCCTGGGATCGATATTTTCTGTCGCCGTGTCGGGCCGCCAGAGTCGCGGGCTATTGACTGGCAAGTTAATCGGACCTGAGTGGGTGACCGGCGGGACCTACGGACTGGAGGCGTCGGTTCTGACGCTGGTCGCGTTCGTACTAATTGGCGGATATTTTTTGTGGCGCGCGAACAAGGCCGGAAATTTTATTCGTCCGCCTTGGCAGCGGCTGTCGGTTTAGCCCAGCGCATTCGCCGTGCTCACTAGCCGCAGAAAAAATTCTGACGCCGGCCCCGAGCAGACAATTCCCTGAGCCGCCCAATTGCTTTCGTAGGCTTAAATTTCCCGTGAGAATTCTTTTATGCTCGTGATTAATCAAAGGCAAATTGCGACTCTGATTAGAATTGTGGGCGTGTATCACGTCATTTATGCGGGATTAGCTGGATACTCTGCGATTCAGCTATTTCAAATTAATAATGTCCTTGATGTGAGACCCAATAATGTGATTATGTTGCATTAAGCAATTTCAAGGGTAAAAAAGTCAATGAAATCAACGCTATTTGTTGACGAAAAAAGCTTAATGCGACAGAACCCAATCAGTCACCACATGACTTCGAGCGGCAATGGCATCAGGTGCAATTGAAAAAAGCAGCTTAATATCTCAACTCATGGTGTCCGTTTTTTTGAGCCCGTTCAGGTGGACGTCTTTCAGCCCCTGTCAAAGAGCCGAATTTGCTTGATCACCTGGCAAAGGCGTGGCAATGTAGAATAATTTTTTATAAACGTAGCGAGTAGTGTTTCATTTTTGTTGTTAAAACTAAACCAAATAGGGGGGTTCTTCATGTACCGCGCGCTCAAGGTAGTGTTTAATTTAGCGGTAGCATTTTTTTTGGTCAGCGCTATCCCATTCGCAACATCGCAAGCGCAAGCAAACCAGTCCGAAAATGGGAACGAAGGAGAACATCGACTTCCTGTAATTCTGAGCTCATTCACCACGGCAACAACATTGACTATCAACGGAATCAATTTTGGCTCTGGTGCTGCAAAAGTATTGCTGGGTGCCTTCGGGCCTCTAACGGTCATGGCGCAATCGCCAACCCAAATTATTACATCTCTTCCATCAGGATTGTTGCCTGGCAATTACGTTTTGAATTTGCAAATTGGTGAAAAAGTCGATGAATCAAATGTCACATTTGGCGCTGTCGGACCAACAGGGCCGATTGGCCCAACGGGATTGCAGGGTCCTATTGGACTGGCCGGGGCTGCTGGGCTAATTGGCCCACAGGGGCCGATCGGACCGAAAGGAGTGTCTGGAACTCAGGGGCCAACGGGAGCTCAAGGCGTCAAAGGAGACGCGGGTCCAATCGGACCGCTGGGACCGCAGGGCACTAAAGGGGACCTTGGCTCCACTGGTCTGCAAGGTGCACAGGGTTCCCAAGGTCTAAAGGGCGATACTGGAGCCCAAGGTCCAATAGGCGACATGGGAATAACTGGGGCACAAGGTGCTCAAGGCATAAAAGGCGATACGGGAGCGACAGGGCCCGCTGGACCGGACGGTGCTCAAGGTCCAGCGGGCATCGGTGCAAACCTAGTGCAAGGCGGTTCTCTATATAGCTTTAGTCACCCCTCATGTGATACTTCGGCTGGCCAAGTGAAGCTTGATACCCTAACGTTATTGCCGGGTTGTTCGTATGATCCTGGCCCCGCACAGAATGCAAATCCTTCTTGTGAACAGAGCTGCACGTTTGTTGCAGACCTTTCTCGCCAAACACAGGTATGTATTTTGACGCAGGTGCAATGCAATACACCCGGCTGCTTTCCAATTTGTGTTCAGTATCAGCCTGTTATCGCAGGAACATGTAATTGCGACCATGCTTTTGTTGGACATGTAATCAAATAATTGATCAGCTAATGCGCCTGATACTGTTGGCGCCGACGCGCTTTTGACCCAGGCTGCCGATGTTGATTGACCCACCCCAAATTGGCGCTACCCCTGAATAGGCAACG
>JAYWCO010000255.1:0-4082 GCA_043780475.1 Burkholderiales bacterium
CTAATGCGTCAGCCGGTATAACCGCATCCCTATTTAAAATAGTCGCCTGATTGCTTTCAAATTTGGGCACATTCGGGAAAAAATGTTTGAATGATTCGATCAAATTTATCTGACAATTAAAATACATTGCGTAATGTGTAAGCGATGTTTTCTTCTAGTCCATTCGCACTTTACTGCCACTTTTGGATTGCGCAGTCACGTACTCGCTTTGAGCACAAACTTTATTAGCGGCAAATTATTATGAAGCATGACGGACAGTTAGCCGTGAGACACTCCGGGTATCGATTTTTTTAAACTTGACGAGTTTTTTCAGGACCTATGCCTCAACCATCACCAGTACCACCAACGCCACTAACGTCACAGACTGCAGATATGTCACTCACGACCAACGCGCCGCCACCGATTACACCACTTACGATCATTTGGCCAGAATCGCAGCAACAGCACGCGGCGCGCTGGCGGGCAGAGAATGGCTCACCAGCACCGAAGCGTGTCATCGTTGCCGACGACACCTTAACCGCTGACGTGGCGTACAACCTGGCTTGTGAGGGCACGGCCATGTTGTGGCGCGGTGATTTTCAAAATGCGCGGCAGTTGTTGCAGGCGATGGCGCGGCGAGCCGATGCGAAATCGGTGCGTGTGGCTAAAAAACTATCCGCTCTGAAACTATCCGCGATGAAACCATCCACATTTCCATTGCCGTTAATAACGGATGTATTCAATCTGCATCGACAGGCACAAGCGCAGCGCGCGCGAATTTTATCCATGCTATTGATCCCGTTTGATGCCGATTTTTCAATTCCGCTACGGCGTGCGCCCGATGTACGAAGAGCTTGTGCCGAAGCATGGGGGGCTCCCGGCCAATCAGCCGCTGCTTCGGTGACATCGCTACGAGAATTATTGGGCATCATTGGTGCGCACGAATGGCGTCGCAAAGGTGTTGAGATTCCGGCGCTCGGTGATCGGATACATCCGTATTACGGTGTGTTTGCGCCGATTCGCGGGGAATATATTGCCCTAGTGGCCGAGGCTCTTCTGCCCAGCCCGTTACCGCCGCTTGCTTTTGATATTGGCACCGGCACCGGGGTGCTGGCTGCCATTCTCGCGAGGCGCGGTATCAAGCGTATTATTGCCACCGATCAGGATCCGCGCGCGCTGGGCTGTGCTCGTGAAAATTTGACGCGCATGAAGTTGCATGATCGTGTTGAAATTCTGGAAGCGGATCTTTTTCCCGCTGGCTGCGCGCCCTTGATTGTATGTAATCCGCCGTGGTTACCGGCACGGCCATCATCGCCGATTGAGCGTGCCGTTTATGATCCTGAAAGCCGCATGCTGCGCGGTTTTTTGAACGGGCTGGCGGCGCATCTGGATACGAACGGCGAAGGCTGGTTAATACTTTCAGATTTGGCCGAGCATCTTGGTCTGCGCGCTCGCGAGACATTGCTAGGATGGATCGATAACGCCAACCTGTGTGTTGCAGAACGTCTGGACGTGAAGCCCACTCATTCACGCGCTACCGACCCGACAGATCCTTTGCATGCAGCGCGGGCAAAAGAGGTGACCTCGCTGTGGCGTTTAAAAGTAAAGCAAAGGTAAGGGGAATGCAGTAAGGGCGAAGCAAGGGTGAAGTGATGTCGCATCTTGCAAGCAACAGTTTATGTAAGCGCAAGAATTGGGTACAATTCATAATTAATCGTTAGCAAATAAATGAAAGGGTCGCATTTTTGCGGGCAAGACAATGGTTATGGTACCGCCCACTACGCCGCTTAAGGCTGCACAAAGCCTCCACCCCTAGCCAAGCTTTCGAATATTCTCGCCCTGCTTAAGCAATGCAGTGGCATTAACAATCTAAAAAGCGCGGCTCATCCGCGCTTTTTTGTTTTTATTTTTTGAGGTTCCATATGATTTCCATCACGCTTCCCGATCAATCTATCCGCCAATTTGATCACGCTGTTTCGGTAGCCGAAGTCGCTGCCAGTATTGGAGCAGGCCTGGCTAAAGCCGCACTAGCGGGCATGGTTGCGGGCAAACTGGTTGATACCAGCTATGTTATTGCGCAAGACGCAACGCTTGCCATCATTACTGACAAAGACGCAGTGGGTCTGGATGTGATTCGCCATTCCACCGCACATTTACTCGCACATGCAGTGAAGGAGCTGTTCCCGGATGCACAAGTCACGATTGGCCCGGTGATTGAAAACGGTTTTTACTACGATTTTTCATACAAGCGTCCATTCACACCCGACGATTTGGTCACCATTGAAAAGAAGATGGCCGAACTGGCGAGGCAGGATATTCCGGTTACTCGGCGTGTGTTGCCGCGTGACGAGGCAGTGAATTATTTTAAAAATATGGGTGAGGCTTACAAAGCTGAAATTATTGAATCAATTCCAGCAGATCAGGATGTTTCACTTTATACGGAAGGTGCTTTTACCGACCTTTGTCGTGGCCCGCATGTGCCGTCAACCGGCAAGCTAAAAGTGTTTAAGCTGATGAAGGTTGCAGGGGCCTATTGGCGCGGCGACAGCAAAAATGAAATGCTGACGCGTATTTACGGTACGGCATGGACCAAAAAAGAAGATCAGGAAACATATTTGCATATGCTAGAAGAAGCGGAAAAGCGCGATCACCGCAAACTTGGCAAGCTGCTCGATTTATTTCATATGCAGGAAGAAGCGCCTGGCATGGTGTTTTGGCATCCCAAAGGCTGGACCATCTGGCAGCAAGTTGAGCAATATCTGCGCACGGTTTATGCCGATAACGGCTACCAGGAAATTCGTTGTCCGATGATTCTGGATCGTTCGTTGTGGGAGCGTTCAGGCCACTGGGAAAATTACAAAGACAGCATGTTTACGACGGAATCGGAGAAACATGATTTCGCCATTAAGCCGATGAATTGTCCTGGCCATGTCCAGGTATTTAATTCGGATTTGCGCTCGTACCGCGATTTGCCGTTGCGCTACGGCGAATTCGGCTCGTGCCATCGCAATGAATCATCGGGTGCGCTGCACGGCATCATGCGGGTGCGCGGGTTTGTGCAGGATGACGGTCATATTTTTTGTACGGAGGATCAGATTCAAAAAGAATGTCTGGATTTCACCCGGCTATTGCAAAAAGTCTATGCTGATTTCGGTTTTACAGAAATTATCTACAAGCTCTCGACGCGTCCCGACAAGCGCGTGGGTTCGGACGAGGTGTGGGATAAATCGGAAAAAGCATTGGCCGATTCGCTAAATGCCTGCGGCGTGGCATGGGAAGAGCTCAAAGGCGAGGGCGCATTCTACGGGCCGAAAGTTGAGTATTCACTCAAGGATGCGGTCGGCCGGGTTTGGCAATGTGGCACGATCCAGGTTGATTTCAATATGCCGGAACGTCTGGATGCGCAATATGTGGATGAGACCAGCGCCAAGAAATCCCCGGTCATGCTGCATCGCGCAATTGTCGGTTCGCTTGAGCGCTTTATCGGTATCCTTATCGAAAATTACACGGGTGCGCTGCCGCTTTGGCTGGCGCCCGTGCAAGTGGTGGCCATGAATGTGACCGAAAATCAGGACGCTTATGTGTCCGAGGTGACCAAGGCGCTAAAAGCGGCTGGAATCCGGGTTCACGCTGATTTGCGAAATGAGAAGATTTCCTATAAGATTCGAGAACATAGCGTACAAAAAGTCCCTTATTTGCTGGTTCTCGGCGATAAGGAAAAAGAAGCCGGGACCGTAACGGCGCGTGTACGTGATGGCAAAGGCGGTGGAGAAAACCTCCCGGCGATGTCATTAAATGAATTTATTTCCCGCGTAAAAGATGAAGTTACCGCGAAGAAGTAGGCGGTAAATTTGTTTCGTATGGGTGACGCACATTTAAGTATTTAGCCCTTGAGGCGATTTTTTGAAAATCGCCCAAGACATTTTGAACGATTAGGAGAGTTTTATCGCTACTGATAAAGATGTTCGGATCAACAGTGAGATTACTGGCGTCACTGAGGTTCGATTGCTCGGCCCCGAAAGCGAGCCAATTGGTTTAGTGAGTTTTGCTGATGCTGTTGCTCAAGCAGAAGCTGCGCAATTGGATTTGGTGGAAATTGCCCC
>JAYWCO010000256.1:0-5245 GCA_043780475.1 Burkholderiales bacterium
GCGGAGGTATTCAGTAAATCCCAATTTTGCGGATCAATACCATCGACAAATAAATTAGGATCGAACCCCGGCTTTGATACCAGCGCTAAAATTTCACCGGTTGAGGGCTCGATAGCCACCAGTGAACCGCGCCGACCATCGAACGCCTGCTCGGCGATTTTTTGTAGTTTGATATCCAGGGTGAGCCGAAGATTATTGCCGGCGGTGGGCGCTGACTTGGCAAGCGATCGAATAGCGCGACCGCCGGCGTCTATTTCCACCTGCTCAGAGCCGGTGGTGCCATGCAGCTCGCTTTCATAGCTGCTCTCCACACCCTGCTTGCCCATATGCTCGGTGCCTTTGTAATTCGCGGTCAAACCATTGCTCTCAATACGCTTTACATCGGCCACATTAATGCGGCCGATATAGCCGATCGCATGCGAGGCAATTTCGCCTTGCGGATAATTGCGGAATAAACGCGCGCGCACATCAAAGCCCGGGAAACGAAACCGATTCACCGCAAACCGCGCCACTTCTTCCTCGCTGAGCCGTGTGCGGATCGGCAGGGATTCAAAATTTTTGCTCTCCTCAAGCAGGCGTTTAAAGCGACGACGATCGCGTGGCTGAATTTCGATAACACCGGCTAAATCATCGAGCACCGCATCCAGATTTTTAACCTTGGAGGGCGTTACTTCGAGGGTGTAGGCGGAGGTGTTGGCGGCCAACACCTCATTATTGCGATCTAGGATCAGACCGCGATTCGGCACCACTGGCACCACCGAAATACGGTTGGCTTCGGCGAGCGTATGGTAATAATCGCGCTTGATGATTTGCAAATAAACCATGCGCCCTGCCAGAACAGCGAACGCCAGCAAGATCGCCAGCCCCGCCACCAGCGCGCGGGAGCGGAACATATTGAGTTCGGCTTCGCGGTTTTTGATCGTCGTGCCCAGCATCTCAATGCACCATCTCAGCGTACTACCTGGCCGAGCCGCCGCCGGAACATCGGCAGCTTCGCCAGCCATGTCACCAGCGGCCACAATAGCGCACCGATAAGCGGTGCCAGCAGCAAACCCCAACCCGGAAAATCGCGGCCTAGCGATAAATTGAGCAGCACACTAATCGCCAGCGATAATAATAAAACCGCCCCGATATGCAGCGCTTGCTCAAACACCGTCAGCTGCAAAATACGCACCCGTAACAGCTGGACTAAAAAAATCGCCACGACATAGGTGAGCGCGTGCTGGCCGAGCAGCACACTGTTGGCCACATCCATCATCAAGCCTAAAAAAAATCCCCAGCCCTGGCCGATTGAGCGGGCTTCATGCGCCGCCCAATAGAGCAGCACCAACAGCAGAAAATCGGGATGCGCGCGCAACGCCCAATCGCCCCACGGTAATAGATTCAGCAGCAACGCAATCGCCAGCGAGCCCACCACCAGCCGCTTCGGGGCGGGGAGGGACAGGGCATCACGAGAGGCGGGAGAAAGATCCATGAACCCTAAAGAGGACGATGACGCATTATTGACATCATTGATTGGGCCGCCGCGCTTCACGTTTGGCGGGGGTGGTGATACTTGCAGGCGCGGTTTTTCTTTCGGTGCTGGTCACGTCGGTCACCGGGTAGTCGGCCGCGCCTTCTGCGGCGCCTTCCACGGCCCGCGTGCTGGCCCGCGTTGCGCGCAACAATACCTTCACAAAGCGATGATGGTCCGGTGCTGTGGCCGGCTGTGCCACCACTTTGGCAAACGGAAACGCCGGGTTTTTCTCAACCTGCACAATAGTCGCCACCGACAGCCCGGCCGGATAAGTACCATCAATACCGGATGTCACCAGGCTATCGCCCACTTGAATATCCGCGCCCAGCGGCATAAACGGCACATCAATCGTGCCTTCGCGACCATTGCCCACAGCGACGGCACGCAAGCCATTTCGCACCACCATCACTGGCACTGACTGATCTTTTTCAGTCGAGAGCGTGACCTCGGACGATAACAGGCCCACGGCGGTCACCTGCCCCACCACACCGCTGCCATCAATCACGGCAACGCCAGCGGTCACGCCATGCGTGGTGCCCTGGTTAAGAATAATTTTACGGGCATAGGGATTGCGCGCATCGCGAATAATCTCCGCAATAATACCGGGCCGCTCCAATCGTTTGGTCGCGGCTAACGGCACTGCTAGCGCATCAATGTGCGAGCGCTCAGCTTGGATCAGCTTAGCCTGCTGGCCCAATGCGGTTAATTCCAGCACCTGATTTTGCAGCTCGCGATTTTCAGTGATCAGCCGGGTTTGATCGGTGAAATAGCTGCCGATACGACGTGCCGTCATGCCCGGCATGGCGAGGCCCTGTTCAATAGGATTAAGTACCACCGAGACCCCCAGCCGCACCCAGGAAAGCGCCTGGAAGCGGTGGTCAGCGATCATGATGGCAATCGCCGCCAGTGAAAAAAACGTCAGCCGGGCAAGAGGGCTGGGGCCGCGCGTAAAAAATGGTTCCTGGTACCCCGACACTGGCCTGGCTCGCTTGCTTTCTGATCGCTCTGATGGACGAACGCTTTAAGAATTAGGGATTAAAAATTAAAGGCTAAAAACCTAGCGGGTTTACAGCTCGTGGGTAAACACCGAGCCCAGCTTTTCCATTTCTTCCAGCGCCCGGCCAGAGCCGCGCACCACGCAGGTCAGCGGGTCATCCGCCACAATCACCGGCAAGCCGGTTTCTTCCACCAGCAAACGATCAAGTTCGCGCAGCAGTGCGCCGCCGCCCGTCAGCACCATGCCTTTTTCGGCGATGTCAGCGCCGAGTTCGGGCGGGGTCTGTTCCAGCGCGGATTTGACCGCCGAGACGATGGAATTTAAAGGATCGGTCAGGGCTTCCAGAATTTCATTGGATGAAATTGTGAATGAGCGCGGAATACCTTCGGCTAAATTACGGCCTTTTACTTCCATCTCGCGAACTTCCGAGCCGGGAAATGCCGAGCCAATGGTTTTCTTGATATTTTCAGCCGTGGCCTCGCCAATCAGCATGCCGTAATTGCGGCGAATGTAGTTGATGATGGCCTCGTCGAAGCGATCACCGCCCACCCGCACCGAGCCAGAATAGACTGTGCCGCCGAGCGAGATTACACCGACTTCTGTGGTGCCGCCGCCGATATCCACCACCATTGAGCCGGTGGGCTCGGCAATCGGCAAGCCTGCGCCGATCGCGGCTGCCATGGGCTCTTCAATCAAAAACACCTGTGACGCACCGGCTGCTACCGCCGATTCACGGATGGCGCGACGCTCAACCTGGGTAGAGCCGCAAGGCACACAAATAACAATACGCGGGCTGGGCCGATACCACTGCGCGTCATGGACTTTTTTGATAAAAAACTTGAGCATGTGCTCCGTGGTGTGAAAGTCAGCGATCACGCCGTCTTTCATCGGGCGAATCGCCGTGATATTGCCCGGCGTGCGGCCCAACATCATCTTGGCGGCGAGGCCGACCGCCTGAATCGTTTTCTTGGAGTTCGGGCCGGCTTCCTGGCGAATCGCGACGACTGAAGGTTCGTCGAGGACGATACCTTTGCCGCGTACGTAAATGAGGGTGTTGGCAGTGCCTAAATCGATCGCCAGATCAGTGGAAAGATATTTTGAAAAAAGCGAGAACATGTGGCCTTTCTAAAGCTTGTTGCCATGTTCTGCATGTGGATTAGTATCGGCATCATGCGAACAGGGATGAATATGATTGTCTTGCGCCACCGTTTCCGGATTTCGATTCAAGCGCTGCTCGCCTGAACTGAAACAAAACACCAGGGTTTTAGTATTTTTTGATACCGACTTGCTATGGACTTGCTACGTACCTACGCGCTGAATTGCTAATGCAGAAATTCGATTTCGATGCGAACCTCGATGTGAACATTTACGCTATCGCGCGTATGTTTTGCACCTAGTTGGCTATGATACTCTAGTGACTGCCTAAAAAGCATACAAAAAGAGACGAAAAACACCTGAATTTTTACGGTTTTTTTCGGCCCTTTTCAGCCTTGTCGCCGGTTAGTCACGCCGAAAAAGCGGGTCACTAAAATCCCCAGTTTGCATGCTGTTTTATTTTTCCAGGCACCTTTGGATTTTTCAGATTAGTCGTGCTTATCCTGCATAAAGCAATATCGTTATGTCAAAAAACGCTATACCGAACCCCAACCCCAGCGCAACCTTGCGGCCCACTATCGGTACTGAAGAGATTCGCCGTTTAGCGCTGTTGGCGCGCATCGATCTCACCCCCGCCGAGGCCGACCGCACCCGCGCGCAATTGAACAATATTTTCTCGCTGGTGGTACAGCTACAGGCCGTTGATACCGCAGGCGTTGAGCCGCTGTGCCACCCGATTGCCATGATTGAAGAAATGACCTTACGCCTGCGGCCCGATGTGATCACCGAGACCGATCAGCGTGTCGCCAATATGGCCAACGCGCCCGCGCAGGGAAACGGACTTTTTCTGGTGCCGAAGGTGCTGGAATGACCCTCGCTAGGCCCACCACACTTTCCACACTATCACTCGCGCAATTGCGGACAGAGCTGGACCAAAAAAAAATATCCGCTGTTGAGCTCGCTGAATATTTTTTGGCACGTGCCGAGGCGGCACAGGACATTCACGCATTTTTGCAGATTGATCGTGACCTGACGCTGACACAGGCGCGCGCCGCCGATGCGCGTATTGCCAGTGGTGAGGTGTCTGCCTTAATCGGCATTCCCGTCGCGCACAAAGATATTTTCGTGACGCGCGGGTGGCGCACCACGGCGGGCTCCATGATGCTCAAAAATTATGTTTCACCATTCGATGCCACCGTGGTTGAAAAACTTAAAGCCGCTGGCATGGTGTGTTTGGGCAAATTAAATTGTGATGAATTTGCGATGGGCTCGTCGAATGAAAGTTCCGCTTTTGGCGCCGTCAAAAGCCCGTGGGATACCAGCCGCATACCGGGCGGCTCGTCGGGCGGCTCAGCAGCAGCGGTGGCCGCCAGACTCACCCCTGCGGCTACTGGCACCGATACCGGCGGCTCACTGCGCCAACCTGCCGCCATGTGCGGCATTACAGCCATCAAGCCCACCTATGGCAGCGTGTCGCGCTATGGCATGATCGCCTTCGCTTCCAGCCTTGACCAAGGCGGGCCGATGGCCAGAAGTGCAGAAGATTGCGCCCTGTTGCTCGACGCGATGGTCGGCTTCGACGAAAAAGATTCGACCAGCATCGATAATGCGAAAGCCAAAGTGTCCATTTGGCGAGC
>JAYWCO010000257.1:0-2418 GCA_043780475.1 Burkholderiales bacterium
TCGGCATCGGGTTCGTTGACTTTCTTCAGCTCTTCGAATGACTCGCCGACAATCGTGGCTTGATTTTTACCAGGCACTATCACAGCCTCCATTCAATGATAAACAACCGCTGTTCTTGCAATTAGGTTTCCAACTGCATAGCTCTTGCAGGCAAACAAAGCCATCTCAAACCAAACTACTGATTTATCTACCCGTCACTGATCAATCGATTGCTTATATCGCTGCCTTGCTGCTTCTTCTTTGATCACTTCATCAATTTCGCGGATCAGTCCTTTTACGTCGGCTGATTTTTCATTCCGTTTGAAGTGGCCGGTTAGCGGGGTGTCGGTTAATAATTTGCCGCTTTTGTAGATCGCCCAGAGTTCGCGCCCGTAGTCGGTGGTGAGCAGCTCGGGGGCGAAACGGCTGAACCATATTTTCAAGTTTTCGACATCACGCAAGAGCAGCGCTTCGGCGCTATTATTACCGGCGGCATCCACGGCTTGCGGCAGATCGATGATGACCGGCCCAGCGGCGTCAATCAGCACGTTGTATTCGGAGAGGTCGCCATGAATCATGCCCGCGCACAGCATCAGCACCACTTGCCGGATCAGGAAATGATGATATTCGCGTGCCTTGTCTGCACTCAGCTCGACATCATTAAGCCTGGGCGCGGCATGGCCGTTTTCATCGGTTATGAGCTCCATCAGCAGCACGCCGTTGAGGAAGTTGTAGGGCTTGGGGACCCTGACGCCAGCGGCGGCTAAGCGGTGCAGCGCTTCGACCTCAGCGCTTTGCCAGGCTTCTTCCTGCTCCTGGCGGCCAAAACGGGAGCCTTTTTCCATGGCCCGCGCGCGACGGCTGTTTTTGACTTTGCGGCCTTCGGTGTATTGAACCGCCTGGCGAAAACTGCGTTTATCGGCTTCTTTATAAACCTTCGCGCAGCGCACATCGTCGCCACAACGCACCACAAAAACGATCGCTTCCTTGCCGCTCATCAGCTGGCGAATGACCTCGTCAATCAGGCCTTCTTCAACCAGCGGCAGTAATCGTGGAGGAGTCTTCATAGTAGTGTGCGTTGCGCTTATGTGGCGCTCTGCGGCGCACGTTGGGGGAATGATGCCAATTCTACTGGCTTTCCATCAATGTAAAGCGAACGTATGTAGCTGTTTTGCCGTCTGCGGCTCGCAGCGGCTCCGGTGTTCAAGGGCTTATCGAAGTCGGCCAGTATGTTGGGACGGCAAGGATTCAAAGATTGATGTTAAATTATTGGGCAGCTTAATTTCATCAGCGATGTATTTATCAATATTTTTAGGCAAACCCTATAAACAGTGAGGCGTTTGAGGGATTTTAGGCTGAAGAGCCGCCTGTATGCTGGTGTTTGTTTTTTGAATTTAGGTGCGTGCCAATGAGTGATTTATTTTCCGGGATGGGGGTGGAGGGTGATGCAGGATCTCAATCCCTGTCCAGGCCTAAGCTAGACGGGATAGATGCGTCCAGTGCACCGCTGGCCGAGCGCTTGCGCCCGCGTACGCTGGCGGACGTGATCGGGCAAGCGCATCTCACTGGCGAGGGCATGCCGCTACGAATTGCGTTTGATTCGGGTAAGCCGCATTCGATGATTTTATGGGGGCCACCGGGGGTCGGCAAGACGACGATTGCGCGGCTGATGGCGAGCGCGTTTGAGGCGGATTTTATTGCGCTCTCGGCAGTGCTTTCCGGGGTGAAAGAAATTCGCGAGGCGATTGAGCGCGCGAATATGAATCGCGATAATTTGCAGCGGCGCACGATTTTATTTGTCGATGAGGTGCATCGGTTTAATAAAAGCCAGCAGGATGCGTTTTTGCCGCATGTGGAATCGGGGCTGGTGACATTTATTGGTGCAACAACTGAGAACCCATCGTTTGAACTGAACAATGCGTTACTGTCGCGTGCTGCGGTGTATGTGTTGAAGTCGCTCGATGATGATGCGCTGATGTTGATGTTTGATCATGCCGCGCGTGCGGTGCTGGGCGACACGCTCGTTCAGGATGAGGCGAAAAGGCAGATTGTGAGTATGGCCGATGGTGATGGTCGGCGTTTGCTCAATCTGGTTGAGCAACTGGCCACGGCGATTGAAAATAAAAAAGTCGCGAGCGTGGATGTGGCCTTTGTTGAGGCGGTGCTGGCGCGCGCTGCCAAGCGTTTTGATAAGGGCGGCGATAATTTTTATGACCAGATTTCAGCGCTGCACAAAAGCGTGCGCGGTTCTGATCCGGATGCCTCGCTGTATTGGTTTTGCCGCATGCTGGATGGCGGTGCTGATCCTCGTTATCTGGCGCGGCGTTTGATCCGGATGGCGACAGAAGATATTGGCTTGGCTGATCCACGTGCGCTGGAGATGACCATCGCTGCGGCGGCGGTATATGAGCGGCTCGGCTCGCCCGAAGGTGAATTAGC
>JAYWCO010000258.1:0-2264 GCA_043780475.1 Burkholderiales bacterium
TTGCAGCAGAATCAACACATGGTCAGGCAACGGAAATTTACGATAAATGTCATATAACCGCTGAGTATGTATTACCCTACGTGCATCACGAAGTAGTAACGGTATGTTCTCGTAAGCTTGGTAGGGATGCCGCGAAATATGCGCATAATTTTATCATACAGCGTTTGACGCGTGCAGAATTATTGTCTGAGAGTGATGTATTTGACCTTTTCTTTGCCTTTAATAAAAAAGGAGTATCTTTCACTGATTGTGCCAATGTGGTGGTTGCCAAGAAATATGGTTGGAAAATTGCGTCATTTGATGCATTCTACCCTAAAGCATTAAGAGCAGGATAGCGCATGAACATCGCCTATAATAGTAAAACACTTGGCCCCGGTGCCGATCAAGACGCACTCTTGGCGCAGGTGGTCGATCAATTTAGTGATAAGGGATTCGTCGTCGCCAACCTCGATAAGGTGGTGAATTGGGCGCGCTCCGGAAGCTTGTGGCCGATGACGTTTGGCCTTGCCTGCTGCGCGGTGGAAATGATGCAGGCGGCGGCTTCGCGCTATGATATGGACAGGTTAGGGCTGGTGTTCCGCCCATCCCCGCGCCAATCGGACGTGATGATCGTGGCCGGAACATTATGCAATAAAATGGCACCGGCGCTGCGTAAAGTCTATGATCAAATGGCCGAACCGCGCTGGGTGATTTCGATGGGCAGCTGCGCCAATGGCGGCGGCTATTACCATTATTCTTATTCGGTGGTGCGTGGCTGTGACCGCATCGTGCCGGTCGATATTTATGTGCCGGGATGCCCACCCACCGCCGAAGCGCTGATGTATGGTATTCTGCAATTGCAGAAGAAAATTAAGCGGACAGGGACGATAATTAGATAGGAAAGTCATATGAGTATTGAAGCATTTTGGTGTATAAGCTTTCACAATGGTTTGCAGGGGCCAGCTCTTGATGCTGGCTTTGGCGTGGTGATTTTTGAATCAGACAGGGTATTCGGTGGAGATTCGAATTTTTATTATAATGGCAGCTATCAAATAGAGCATGGGGCACTGAGTGCTAAAGTAAGGGTTAAAAGATTTGCTTCTGGAATGCCATCAATTACAGGCTTAGATGATTTTGTATTGATAGTAGAAAAAGTAGGTAAAGGCGATTTCAATAACAATGAATTCATGATTATTGGTCATGTTGATGGAGCGCCAGAAACAAAATTATACGTCGGCTTTCGAAGGATAGAAAATTTACCATGAACGACTTACTCAATTATCTCAAAGCGACCTATCCGCAGGCGGTGCTTGATGCGGCGCTCATCAATAATGAAATGGTGGTGACGACAGACGGCGCGCATATTGTGGAGCTGCTAACCAACTTGCGCGATAATCCAAACTGCCTGTTTGCGCAGCTGGTGGATGTGTGCGGGGTGGATTTCCCCGAGCGCGCGGCGCGTTTTGAGGTGGTTTATCATTTGCTTTCGTTCAAGCATAACATTCGCATCCGTGTGAAAGTGGCGACTGATGAGCAGGCGCCGGTGCCCACCGTACAGCACGTATTTTCCAGCGCAAAATGGTTCGAGCGCGAGGCGTGGGATATGTATGGCATCAACTTTGCAGATCATGGCGATCTGCGCCGTATCCTTACCGATTACGGCTTCGAAGGTCATGCCCAGCGCAAGGATTTTCCGCTCACCGGCTATGTCGAACTGCGCTATGACGAAGAGCAAAAACGCGTGGTCTATGAGCCGGTAAAACTCAATCAGGCTTATCGCAGCTTTGATTTCGAAAGCCCGTGGGAGGGTGTGCAGTATGTGCTGCCGGGTGATGAGAAGGCAAAGGTCGGTTGATGGTTGTTAGTTGTTGGTTGTTGGGTAAAGCATGAGTTCTTACAAAGATTTAGAGGTTTGGCAAAAATCGATTGTTCTCGTGAAAACGATATATCATTTGGTTGAAGAATTTCCTGACAAAGAACGTTTTAGGCTTACGGATCAAATGTGTCGTGCCGTGGTTTCTATGCCGTCTAATATTGCTGAAGGCAGCGCCAAGAAATCAGACAAAGAATTTATGCGGTATTTGACGATTGCGCTCGGGTCTCTGGCTGAGCTTAAAACACAGCTAATTATTGCGGCAGAGCTTGGTTATGTTCAGCCCGTCACCGCTGATGCTATAGAAATAGATATGGATTCTCTTGGCAAGCAGCTACAAGCACTCTATTCTTCTATTAAGCGAAGGACTGAGTAATGAAAAAAATTAAAAAACCAACAACTAACAACCAAC